>NZ_FNSW01000002.1:0-300000 GCF_900104695.1 Paenibacillus sp. GP183 | reverse complement strand
TTCCTCAAACCTATCTTTCAAATACTGGTCCTTACGCAAGTTTTCTACGCGGTTTGTCATAACTTCATTCCTCCTTAGATAATAGAAAAAGCCAAGAGAATGCTCGCATTTTTATGCGAAAGTACTCTTGGCTATGGTGCTACAAGATGTCAAGACAGTTTTTTAGATTAGTTTAAGGTGTGAAATGCTTCACAATGTCGTTATGAAATTCATGATGTAGGATTGTTTTCCACGAGTTCAATTGGAATAAATGATAAATATTCCCATCAAAGCGTTGTCCACATGTGGAGGACAAAGCCCAAGCGAAGGCGCGGGAGAAAGGTGTTGGTTTCCTTTATTCTCATTTGGGTCTGAATACGACACTTTGGTTAAACACAGAAACAGGGCTATGGTTTTGCAAAGACTGATGGGGCAAGTAGTGATTGTGAAGATGAATATAGCGTTCTACACCCTGCCTCATCTCTCGCGGGCTCTTGTAGTCATTGAGATACACTTCATTATACTTCAAGCTGCGCCAGAAGCGCTCGATAACGATATTGTCTACAGCTCGTCCTTTGCCATCCATGCTAATACGAACATCTTTCTCTTTCAACAGATCGAGATATTGTGGGCTTGTAAAATGGCTGCCTTGATCACTGTTGATAATGGATGGCCGATGCTTTCCTAAAGCGCGGTTCATCGTTTCTAGCACAAAGCCGATCTCCAGGCTTTGATCCAACTGCCAATCCACAATGTAGCGGGAATACCAGTCCATGATGGCATACAGGTACATCCAGCCACGTTGCATCCGGATATACGTGATGTCAACGCTCCACACCTGGTTAGGCAGTGTGATCTGTAACCCTCTGAGCAAATAGGGATACGTTCGATGCTGGAGATTACGCTTGCTCAGATTGGGACCGGGATAAATGGCCATAATACCCATTTCTCGCATGTAGATCCTTACCGTATTTTTGTGGATCGCATCTCCCTCACGATTCAGGATCGTTGCAATCGTTCGGTAACCCATAAACGGATACTGGGTGTAGATTTCGTCAATCCGGTGCTTGAGGCGAACTTCCTCCAGGGATGGAGGGACCGACTTGTAGTACAAACCGGAGCGATTGAGGCCTAGCAGCTCCGCCTGTACGGCAATCGCATGTTCGGGGTGTTCCCAGTCCAAGAGCTCCACACGCTCCTCACGAGTAAGGTTAGAGGCCAGATTTTTTTTTGAGCCACGACAATTGAGTTGTCAGCTTTCCAACTTCGGCGTAGAGTTCATCGATCTTCTGTTCGTAGTCATTTTTCATTTTCGTGATGCCTTTCCGATCGTCGACGAACAATTGCGAGAGGTTCTGGATCGCCTCCGTTTTCCATCGGTTGAGGACATTCGTATGAATGCCGTGTTCGGTTGCTAGCTGTGAAGCCGATTTTTCTTCCTTCAGAATTTCCAGTACGATTCGTGCTTTTTCTTCAGGGGTGAACTTTCTTCTAGGACCCGTCATACAACTAAGAAACTCCTTTTTTGCTGTCTAGTTTATATGTAGCATTATAGGCTTTTATTTACCGACATATGGATTAAAAACAAATATAAACCCATATGATGGCATACCTTAATTATTTAGTGTAGTAAAAGAAAGGCCACTCTCATCCTTTTGGATGCAGTGGCCTTGTTCTAATTAATTCTTCTGTCGCTGTTAACATAAAACCTATCAGCAATTTCCTTCATTTCCGCGATGAATGATTCTGACCAATTAGCAGGGAGTTTATCGACACGGTGGTAACTAATCATATCACCAGTGCTTCGTCTCATCTTAATGATAAAGAACGGGCCCTTTTGCTTATAATGGCGCAGTCCCAACATGACAGGAGATTCATTAAATAAAATAAATATCACTTGGAATCACAACCTTTACCCTTTATAGAGCAGGTTGTCATGGGCAATTTTATTGTACCACAACACCCTAACCTACGCGAGAGATTCTAGATAGCCGCTGTAAATTTCTTTGGAAAAAATCGTATAGCTTTGCTTCCGCTTCTTGCTCAATCAGTACAAACTTCAACCTGACGTCTACAATTTTACGGAATTGATCTAACTCTTTCTTCTTTAAGAAACCCATGGCCATATACTCGTCTAGTTGCAGCATATCAACCTTCCCATATTTCACAAGAAATTGATCACCCAGCTCTCGGTAGATGCTTTCTACATCATAGGACGGCTTTCCCTCGAGCAACGATACAGAACCAAAATTACAGGAGAGTTTGCGCTCTTTCTTTAAAAGTCGGCTTCTCATCATCTCCTCTTTAGCTGCATCGTACCCTTTAACTAACGTGTCTAGGAATTTCCTTTCCTCTCTCCATAACTTAACAAGACGGTCCGGATCTTCCTCACTCAAAAAGGAATAATCTTGTTCAGCAACCCTTCCTGCTAAATTCGGGGAGAATCTTACATACGGTTTTCCCGGAATGATATACGGGTTAGCCTGGTCTAGATCCTCTGGAGAGTCTTTTAAACTAATTGAGTCTATTGAAGCGGCGAGAGGTAATAAGCCAATATGCTGTGGCTTCCTTCGCTCGCATCGATATCAGACTCCTATCAGTCCCTTTTGATTAAGGGACAGTTAATCTAATTTCATTACGTACTTTTAGGGAATAATTAATTATTCTAAAAAGGCAAATCATCGTCAGAAATATCTATCGGTTTTCCGTCATCAATAAAAGGATCTTGTTGTTCACTCGATCTCCCATTTCCGGAACTTGTACCTGCTTCCGATTCACGGTTGGTAGATCCGCTTGATTCAAGGAACCATTATCGGCAACAACTTCAGTAACATAGACCTTGCGGCCCTCGTTGTTGTCATAATTACGAATCTGAAGGCGGCCTTCAACTGCTGTTAGTCTGCCTTTTCGCAAATAGTTCGCACACGTCTCGGCTAACTGCCTCCACGTAACAATATTGATAAAGTCGGCTTCCCGCTCTTTTGATTGCGAACTGGTGAAAGGACGATCTACAGCAAGTGTAAATTGAGTAACCGCTACTCCTGCCGGAGTGTACCGAAGCTCTGGATCTTTGGTCAACCGCCCGATAAGTATGACACGATTCAACATATAAAATCCTCCTCATAGTTAAGCCCCTGCGATACCTTTGAGATAACGGCTTATGGGGCATTGTTTATGTCATTTTTAGCTTGCCTTTCGGATTTGACGCAGAACATTCTTCCCTTTTGCTTCACGGGTTAAAATGTGGCATCTACTACCTTCGGTCAAGTTCAATTTTTCAACTTCTTCAATCATTTCAGATCCGCATGCGAAAACTTCAGTAGGAATTCCCTTATGCTTAAACACCATTTTGAGATAAGGAGATTCTACGTCACCCAGGGCTTCTAAGTCCGATAATTCAAATACAGCATTATCTGTATTCGGGCTTTTGTTGCCATCAGTTTCACCTGAGGGGGACGCTGTGACTGTTTTCTTTTCATCAGTTTTCGCCTTTTGAGAGGCAGCATCCTGTTTCGCTTTCTCGGTCTTCTTATTAATTGCATCCTGAAGAACGTAGTCCATTTGTGAGAATGGCATGCCTTTTTCCTGCATCTTCTTAAACCATTCATCGAAGCCATCTAAGTTGCCTTGTCCCTTCTTATATTTCTCTTTTAAGGCTGCATTTGGATCAATTACTTTTTCCTTCTCAGCTGTCTTGGAAAGTGATTCTGGATTTGAGGTAGTTTTGTTGCCTCCACCCTTTCCTTCGTTATCCTTTAAAGATGCAAGATCAGATTCAAAAACTCCGCTCCACCCTTTCTCCTCATAATAAACTTTGTAATCATCAGGAAGGATGCAAACTCCATTTGGAAATCTTGCCGAATGAAGATTGAACTTTTGAAGGAGTGGAAAGTACCTATTGTCACCTTTTGCTTTAACCACTCGGATTCTACCCTGGTAGACATCGGAGGCGACTCCTAGAAGGGAAGCACACTTTTTTAACGCATCAGACATTGCTTTCTTTTTGGCATCCATTACTGCCTGTGATGTGGGTGTCTTCGCGTCTTTTTCAATAACCATAGTTGCGTCACCAAATTGCGTTTTTCCGATCCATTCTCCTTTTTCATCTCTAATGGAAATCATAGCAAGAATTGAGACGGAGAATAATTTCATGTCCACTTGATTCTCGATTGTTTCCAACCTCCAACCCATTGGAGTGAATACTTCGTTCAACCTATCGGATGTAGATTGAGGATTCACTGAGGCATAACCTTGATAATTAGCGGCGTATGCATCAAAAGGGAATGGTGCATTTAGCTGATCAAATAAGCTTACTTGGGTCATCTGCTTCTCCTCCTGCACATCGATTTTAAATGCCTCTATAAAATAAAAAGTCGAAGTAAGCAAAGAGAGTAATCTCCTTGATACTTCGACTTGAAAGCGCCAAACGCAAAAAAACCTATGACGCAGTATCCTCTTTTTGAATAGGCAGATCTATCCAAAAAATTCATACCACCCATAGGGTTTTTATCTTCGTAGTCAAGCTCAAAATAGAGCAAAAGTAAGTAACTGCATAAATCATATCATATACTAGTAAGTGTTGCTATCCCCTATTAAAAATCTTCGCTTTATGATCGCTATAGAGCTACTCCAACATGACGTAATCTTCCGTGTTGCGCGGGTCCGTCAGATCTAGCTCGGACTGCTCGACCGGATCTTCCTCACAGAAGTCGCAGAGCCAGTACAGATGGCCTCCGGACAAGCCGTCGTGAAGATCCGTGACTTGATACCACACATGAACTTCGCCATTTTCTTCAGATTTTGCGCAACGGGGTGTCAGCCATGACGACAGCCGGTTGTGGTGCAAGAATTAAAAAAGATAGCAATTACCTAATAAATTGTAATTAGCTATGCCACAATACCAAATATTTTATTGAGCCATTCAACAGCAGAGAGGACAGACGAATTATTTTCGGCCTGCCCTTTCCTAATCATATGCATAGCCTCGATTCCCTTTAACGTCTGTTCTGCAGTTAGAAATGATTTAAAACCAAGCATCGGTTTTGTGATTTTTTTTATGAATCGATGATCTTGCTCCACAATGTTGTTTAGATACTTTGTCTGTCTAATCAAGGTTTCTTTTGGCAAGGCTTTTTCATGTATTAATTCTTGTATGGCTGGTGGATATGCTGGGTTTTTATCCAAAGTGATCACACGAGGTAATTGATGATGTGGAGAGGACAAAGCTTTTGTAAAGAAACGCTTAGCTGCCGGCATATCACGATATTCAGATAACATGAAATCAATCGTTTTCCCCATCGAATCAACTGCCCGATATAAATACTTCCATTGACCTTTGACTTTGATGTAGGTTTCGTCCGTTCGCCACGAATCGTTTGAGGGTTTCAAATAGTTGCGGATTCGTTTATCTATTTCGGGTCCAAACTCATGGACCCATCTCATGATCGTTGTATGGGATAACTTTAAACCCCGCTCGCTCATCATTTCTACGATGTCTCGATAGCTTAAACTATATTTTAAATACCATCTCACGGTTGAGCTTTGCACCACAACCCGACAGCCCGTTCCCAAAGATACGCTGAATGATGGCGCCGGAACCGGTCGTGGCAACCCGCTGTAGCGGCTATGCGGAATCGTCGTCGCCGATATCGAGATGGGATCGAAGCTAACTTCGTTCCCATCTCGACCGCCTCCCGCTCCAGATCGGCATCATCGTTGACTGACGTGTTGGACACCTGCAATGTAGGCTTCACCCGGCCCTGCTGCTACTGCACGACGTGCCACTCCATTTGTTGTACAGGAATAGGTAATTATCCTGACACTTCACCACAATCAAAGAATGTGTTAGTGGAGCATCGAGTGAGATTACATCGAGTTGCTCCTCTGCGATTCTTACAAATTCTAAAAAGATATTTCCCTTTGCATCTGTCATGATCGCTATTTTCTAATCCCTCATTTTTTCTGTTTATAAAAAAAGGAAACAAAAAAACGCGCTAGACCACCCTTGGTCCTGCGCGTTGTATATCACAGGGGGGAAGCGCGGAAAGCGTTAACCCATCCCCTAATTTAAGGAATGTATTAACGCTTATCGTGATGATTAAATTGTTGTTTTAACATCTGATTAAACATATGTATTTCCCTCATTTCATTAACATTATGGCAATAATACCCACCACTTACATAATAGTCAAGAGTTTAATTGCGTTAAACTGCCCGTTTTACTTCAATGACAAAGCAGAACGCCGCGGCATTCTGCTCAATTTCATTAAGTCCGGCCCTGATTAACTGCTGATTCACGATTCGCTTAATCGTTGACCATGACCATCTTGATCGAGGAACCGCGATCATCGCGCAGTTCCTTCATTGCTTCCGCGAACTGTTCTAGCCCGAACGTATGCGTAACCAGCGCGCCGCCTTCAACCACGCCTGACTTGAGCATCTCGATGCATTTCGGGAAGAAGAGCGCGGGGGTGGCATGAGAAGCCCGCAGTTGCAGTTTCTTGAAATGAAACTCGTTCGCGTCGAACGTAATATTCGCTCCGGAACCGAATTCGATGCCGATAAAGCCAATTACGCCGCCCGTTCGCGTCGCCTTTAAAGCCGACGGGATCGTCGCCGGCGGAGCCGTTACGAGTACGCGGTCCACCCCGCCCCGGTCGAAAGCATAGGTTTCGAGTGGCACCTTGTCCGTGTAGATGATTTCGTCCGCACCGAAGGCAAGGGCAGTCTCGATGCGTTTGACGGAGTGGGAATGGGCCGCCGCATAAATTTTTCGCGCGCCCCGCAGCTTTGCCAGCCTGAGCGCCATGAGGCCGATCGGACCAAGACCAAGCACCAGCACGTCGTCGCCTATGCGGATGTCGACCGTCTCGGTCAGATCGACCGCAACGCCGAGCGGCTCCACAAGCGAAGCGACCGCGAAGGAAAGCCCTTCGAACGGAACGACAACCTCCTTAGGGGCGACGATGAATTCGGCGAACCCCATGGAGAAGTTGCGCCCCCAGAAGCTCGGGCCCCGGTTGCATAGATCGTACCGGCCGTCCCGGCACCATTCGCAAGTCCGGCAAAACGTGCTCGTCTCCAACGTAACCGAACTGTCTTCCTCGACATGCCGGACGCGCGATCCCTTCCGCACGACAATGCCCGAAATTTCATGGCCGATCGGCTCCCAGTCAGCCGCGCCCGTCTTGGCGCTCGTCATGTCCGTTCCACAAATGCCGCATGCTTTCACGCGAATCAATACCTCTTCGTCGCCGATCTCCCCCAGCTCGCCTTCGCGAAGCTCGAAGTTGAAAGGCGCTTTGACATACCATGCTTTCGTTTTCAATCTATTACCTCCCATGAAAATTGCTGAATTCTTCCCAGATAAGCTCCATTATAGAGAATCGACTGGCAACTTCCAATATTCAGAAGTTTATTTCACAGGTTTGTGAGGATTATTCATGGAATGGCTCTGAGGCTAAAAAGGCAGTGTTCGAATACATCGAATTATTCTATAATCGTCGCGAACACATTCGTCTAATAATTGCTTACCGCCATACAAGACTGGTGAGTCTTTGACATTAGACTAACGGTAGTAACCGAGGCTTTATGTGTGTCTACCTTTTTAAGGCAAGGTCAGGAACTTGTTGTGGGCTTTATGTCTTCCTGCTAGTAACTTTACCTGTGCAATTGAGCTGCGCGCCTAGCAGTGCAAAAGGCCACCGAGTAATTTCGGTGGCCTTGTTCATTTAATCTCTCGTTCTCCGTTAAATTGGCTCTTCGGATTTCTGGCGGAAATCTTGTCAGTTATTTTCTTGGAGTGTTTTCAACAATTTGCTTAACGAATAATACTTCCGTTCCCTGCGGTGCGTACATTGTAATGTCGTAGGTGATACCTCCGGGTTTGGTCATCCCCACCTTGACATCTTTGTCTTCCGTGCTGACTTCGGTAATGATCCTTTCTGAATCTATGACGATTTTCTTCTCGCCAATTGTCGCTTTATTTTGCAGCACATCTACTACATCTGAGCTTATCAAATTGGAGCAGTTGACTATTGCGACAGTCACTGGATTGCTTAACCACGATTGATGTCCCTCGTTATACTGTTTGAAAATGGTCTCCGGCAAGGGTTCGGACTTTCCATGTCGGTAGTAAGGAATTTGCATAAGCGGTTTGGTAAGTTGGCTTTCATCCAGTGCATACAGTATTTTTCTATCCGTCTTTGGCGAAGGCACCGTAGTTGGTTTTGCCGCTTCAAATTCCGCATTTAAATCGAAAGGCTGACCTTTTCTGCCATAAAAGATCCATTAAGTTCGTAAAAGAAATAATTATAGGAAAATCTAGACGCAAGTACGATTTCACCCTTTGGGGGAATGGCGAATTGAGCGAAATTTACTAGGAAGGAGGAACCTTTTTTCAGTTTGTCTTGGAGACTTCCTGCAGCACTCATTGGTTCATCTAGAATTAAATGAAGCGTCTGCCCAATGTAATCGTAATCGACTGGGTTATTGACTGGATTTATGTTTTGTTTCACCTTTAGGTCAATAGATTGAACATTACGATCCGAAATTTGGATATCTGTAATTGTACCCAGTACACGCTGGAGTCGGCTCACCTGTTCCCAATCCCTAGGAGGAGAAGAATGATTTGGGGGTGCTTCTCCTGTTTTGGGCAGTTCAAGTTCAGCTACTGGTTCCTGAATGGCAACGGGTTGGGAGCTTTCGGGTGGCGATTGAACTTCCGCTTTTGGTTGCTCCGTACATGCCGATAACATCACGGTTATGAAAATTGCGGTAAATAGATTCACGCTTTTCTTTAAATTATCCTTTTTTCTTGGATTATTCTCGGATAATCTTGAACCAGAACTTCTCCTTCTTTCGAGAACGCTTTTAAGTAGCTTCAATTTGTCCTGTCTCCTTCCAGTATGTTTTAACTACTCAATTTGACGTTCAACGCTCAAATAAGTTCCATCATTTTACAGCTCTTGTATATTCAACTTAAATGTCTGTTAGCTTAGAAGGCTGCCGACCTATTGCAGTCGGCAGCCTTCTTCTGATGTTTATTGAGCTATAGTATCCGGTTAGCTTAACAAAGCTATTGATTGCAAAAATGCTTCTATACGTTGGTTGGTATCATGATAAGGCTTGTTCTCATGTAATCCGTAGTTGAAAAAGCCATGCTCCATACCCTCATACGTTAACGCGGTATTGAATTGTTGGTTAGTCAATCGTTGGTAACCTTTCTTCTTTGAAAAACCTCTTGATTAATATATGAATACCTAAAACTGTATATTTTTTTGTAAAAATAACCATTTATATAGCTTTTAGTGCTATAATAAATTTTGTTGGTTTTTGACCGTTGGTTATTCCCAATTTAGTTTTTAAAATGATCTTGGAGTGTAAGCTTATGGGTAAATGGGATAGTATCCCTTGTTTGAAAGACATTCATATCCAACCAGGCCATACCGTTGACGAGAATGAATCATTGGGCGACTTTATGGATAAGATCAGAACTCAAAAGTCTTCTAATCGTACATATATTGTCATGAGGGACACTAAACCAGTCGGAATTATTCGTAGTATAGATATGTTCCGTTTACTAGGGACTCTGTATGGTGTCGCATTAAACTATAAAAAGCGATTAAACGAAGTTATGTATTCAAATATTCTAACTGTCGATTGGAATATGAAAATCGATGAAGTATCAAGAAAAGCAACTGTAAGAATTTATGAAGACATTTACGATGACATTATAGTCACTCGTGATCAGGATTTCATTGGAGTTATACCAGTTTATGAATTGCTGACCTTTATGACTGAATTTAAGCTTAGGGAAGCTGTTCAACAAAACCCATTGACAGGACTTCCAGGAAATGAACGAATTCATGATTACATAACAATTAAAATTGAACAGAAAGAAGCCATTTCAGTTATTTATACTGATATTGATCATTTTAAGGCATACAATGATGTGTACGGCTTTAAATACGGTGATGATGTTATTAGATGGGTGGGTAGATTACTTACTTCGACTGAGTTTAAAGAACTCTCTTTCGTTGGACATATTGGTGGTGATGATTTTGTCACCTGTCTTCCCACTAGCTCTGCTGAGGACTATTGTGAGCAGGTAATTAAATTGTTTGAAATCGAAAAGCGGAATTATTATTCATTGGAAGATAATTCAAAAAATAATATTGAATCATTAGATAGGGATCATGTAATCAAGAAATTTCCATTAATAAGTTTATCAATGGCGATATTAAATATATCCTCTGAACAAATTACGGACCTTTCTGAGCTGTCTTTAAAAGCCGCTAGAGTTAAAAAACAAGCAAAGCAAATAAATGGTAGCAATTATGTCAACATCTAAGTATCGTTTTTAATAATAGTGATTGCTACATTGACAGGCAAAGTATGCATCAGATTTTAACGAAATTAGAACTGTTGATCGCGTGCCCAATTCTAGGATAAATAAACCAAAGGCGGTAGTTCCCGAGCTAGACATCGACATTTTTTTGATTTACCCAATTTATCAAAAAAGCGGCCCGGGAATGCACAACCCTGCCGCCTTTCTTTCATGTTTTTAAATCCCCCATCTTTTTAATTTTCATTTTCCGGGATGGGTGCACTTACTGCTGCTTCCAATTGTGCTTGATTCATTTTAAATTGCTCAACCACTTCATCCCAAGGTGTCTTCTCAATTAATTTAATAAACACGGCCGTCAGCTCCGTATCAAATTGACTGCCAGCTCCCTCATTAATGCGTCTCAACGTTTCCTCCAGTGAAAGTCCTTTTCGATATGGGCGATCTGATATCATAGCGTCAAAAGCGTCTGTTATAGTTAGTATTTTTGCAATCAACGGTATCTCGTTCTCCTTTAAACCATCTGGATAGCCATTTCCATCGATTCTCTCATGATGAGAACGAATAGCCGGTAACAATTCCGAAAAAATGTTTGCGTCTTTTAAAATCTGGTAACCAATAACCGGATGCAATTTAATTTTTTCATATTCTTCCGCACTCAATGTTCCTTCTTTTCTTAAAATATCATCCTCAATGCCAATCTTCCCAATATCATGAAGAATCCCGCCGAAATAGACATTATCGATCTCCATCTTTGTTAATTTTAGCTCGGTTGCAATTCGTTTACCCCAATAGGCTACCCGCCAGGAATGTCCACTTGTGTATGGATCTCTTGCATCAATTACTGAAGCCATAGCGGTAATAAGAGACATATTTAATTGTTTCTCTTGTTCAACCTTATACTCCAATTTTAACAAGGAAGCATGATATTGTTTGAAAACTCGACTAATTAGAGCAAAGACAAACAACATTGGGATTAACCCGTATAGTGCAAGAGATTCATAAAGCCTGACACTGATTAGACCTAATGCTAATACCAAGAAATAAATCATAGGGCCGGTTTTCATCATGTTGACGAAAATACTTTTAAATGACTTGTTGTAGATCACACTCAGCACTGTTGCACACATGGTTATATTCGATATCCAATATATTCCAATAAGGAGCAAATCAGAAAACTCAGATCGGATTGGGACAGTCTTCAAGTAAGCAGCCACAACAGCGACAATAGTAATAAACACAAATTTTTGCCCAGCATTATTTAAGGCAGTCGCAAGTTTGCTAGAATATAAGAATGCAATAAGTATGACTTCAATTAATGATGACCATATAGCTACAGGCTGGCCATATAATAAAATTGCTGAAAAATTAACTGCCGATGTCAGTGTCAAAACAAAATTTTTTGAAAAAATTGAAATAAATGACGCTACAATACTCAACAATGAATAAACGACCAAAATGGGCCATAATGATCTTTGTTCATAATAGGGAATACAAGTTGCGACAATAATAACTGCCAGGCAAGGGAATGTCATTAGTACGACTTTTCTCAAAAGTTCCTTAAGATTGTTTGTCAGTAACATTCAATTTCCCCTCGTGTAGTCCTTTTAGTGATATGGGTTTATTCATCATCCGCTGAATTAGCAAAAAGACGCCAAACGCAACAAAAATATCTCCAATACTTATAACCCTCGGAACCGGGTACGGTACATAGATGATATCCGATAGAAACGACAAACGGGTAGTATTATCTATAATCGCATGCTTCCAGTCATCTCCATTTAAAAGAGCAGTCACATCAAAAGGAGTTTTCTTCGCTTGCTCGAGATCAATCGGCATCCTGCCAAGATTAACCCAAATCGTGATTGCATTTAACATCCAGCCAATCATGATTACGCGTACATCTTCCCACATCCTATTTTTGTACAAAAAGACGATAGCCGATAAATAAGCAACCGACACAATCACTTTGCCTATCCCGTGAGGTAAAAAGATGGAACACACCTGCAGAATGACGCTGATCAGCAAAAATACTAATTTATGAAATTTAGGGATTTCCTTTATTCTGCCTCCGCGTAAAAACGCGACGACAAAAGACAAAATAATGATATCGAGCAGCATCTCTTTCCCCCTTAAAATTTGAAGGAACACTACTAATAAAAACTTAGTAGTGTTCCTTCCGTCGAGGCTACTTACACAACATTAAAATCTGCTGCAGTTGCTACTACGATAGCAACCACGATAAGAAATGCAATAAAAAGCGATTTCAATTTCATTTCCTTGCCCTCCTTTGAGTAGGAGGGAGGGTGGTTTCGCTACTTGCTCCGCGTAAGCCAAGCGACCAATTAAGGCTTACACTTCATCGCTCCTCCCTATAAATAGAGAGGAAGTCGGGTTCGCTACTTGCTCCGTGTAAACCAAGCGACCAAATTACGGTTTACAGTTCATCGCTTCTTCCCTGATTGCAAAAAATCAGAAAAGTCGGGTTCGCCACTAGCTCCATGTAGATAAGGCGACCAGTTACCTCTACATTTCACAGCTCTTTTCTAAGAAAAGATTACCATTTAGCAACGAAATTGGTCAAGTTAAATTTATGAAAAAATTGGTTATCATTCGGAAAAATCACAGAACAATTACTCCAATGGAAATAGTCTTGAGTAGAGTATTTACCTAGACGAAAGTTTGAATCTATACTCCAAATTCCTGCCCGTTACTTCAATGAGGCTGCCGGGTATATAACCTTGGCAACCTCATCATGAATTATAGAATCATCTAACTGTTATTGTCCTCATATCCCCATCTTTCCAGAAGCCAGCTATATTCTAATATTTCCTCCTTAGTTAGTCGGCCCAATTTCATTTTTGCAAGGAGAACGAGTTCTTGGCGACCTGTGTACTCAAAGTCCTTGTAGATCTCCTGGTTCTTTTTATGGAATAGGTGGATACGCTCAGTAAGTTCGAAATATGGCAATTCCCCTTGTTTCCATTCTATGAAAGATTGATATAATGGCTCCAAGGCTTGTTCAGTTACCAATTTATGATACTCATCAAGAAGTTCACGTTCTTGCTGTTTTTTGAGTTTCGAATTATACTTGCTCTCCATATTGTCAACCTCTTTATTCTGTTTTTACCTCTCGTTTTCCGTAGTTGAGCCGGCGGTTCAATCTGTAATTCTAAGGTGTCTTTTAAGTTCCATAAAAGGAGTAATAAGAAATAATTATTCTGTTCCTTTTTTGCCAAACCCATCACCGAATTTAAGTGAATGAAGTTGTCCATTAGAAGCCCAATTTTCTCTATCGTATTCATCAAAAATGACCGTAACCCATTCCTCTTTCACATTTAAAGTTTTAACTGCTTCATTGGTAATCGCTTCAACGAATTGTTGTTTTTGCTCGATAGTTCTACCCTTAGCCATCTTTACTGTGATAACAGGCAATTTAAGCCACTCCTTATAATTCTATTCTTCTTATAAAGTACGATAGTAAATTATATATCCCTTTAATTATCAAGTCCCTTATTCAATAATCCTGCCCGATAGTTGTGCAAGCTGTCGATGATGCCTGCAGCCTGTTCGCCATGGTGCTATCGTTCTCCGTTAGCGGAATGACCAGGCAGCCGTAAGTTGCTTTTCTTAAAACTTCCGATTGTAATATTGTTTGGTGAAAATCCTTGTGAGAAGGATCACAATCAGCGCTGCAAACAGCGTGATCGAAATCGTAACGTTAAAGAAGCCGAATACGATCGCCGTCAAAGAGATGGAAAACAACGTCACGTACAAACTCAAAGAATTCGCCTTTTGCATGACAAGCTTCTTCCGTTCGTCATGCTCTTCGATGTATAGCGTCTTTAGTAACGATTCGTTTCGCAGCGCGGTCCGCAACTTTTTCCCTACCAATAAAATCATGATCTGCATGCCGATAAAAATCCCGAATTGCAGTCCGTGCACGAGATCGCCCGCGTCGCTTTCGACCTCATACCTGTTTAGAGCCGTCAAAATGACGATCAGAGAAAACACGCCGTTTACACCGTTTAGCCATCTTAATCTCCGCGTTACGACCGTTCGAAACTCCGTCATGACCCATCAACCTCCACATCACTGAAATCAAACACATCTTCAATCGTTAAGTGAAAATATTTCGCGATTTTATAAGCCAGCACGAGCGAGGCAACATACTTCTCGTTCTCGAGCGACGTTATCGTCTGACGCGTCACGCCGACCGCGAGTGCAAGCTCCTCTTGACTGATCTTGTGCTTTTTACGCAACTCTTGAATCCTCGTCTTCATGGCTTGATCCGCGATCCTCTCGCCTACATGTTTAGTTTGCTTTGCATTTATAGTATAGTATACTTTGCATTTAATGTAAAGCTGACTTTGCAAAAATCGTCTGTACAAGACATTGTGAAGAAAGAAAAAGGAGCTGCCGCGGCAGCTCCTCAATTCTCATACTGGAGCATCATTTTTTATTTGAAGCATGTTAAGCTTACTTCCCTCGTATCATACATTGTTTGAAATTTGGGTTATCTTATTCCATTTAGTTAGATTTTTGTGCTTACGTTTTCGTGCAAACCTGCCAGTTAGCTTAATCAAAGGGATTTTGTCCAGTCAAAAAAACCATGGATCTAATCCGTGGGTAATCTACTCTCATTATAATGCGTCAGTCTACGACAAGCTTCAAAACGTAACTTCATTTATTGACACCAACGATGTACGAAATGAAGGCAACATATCCCAGCACGATGATTACAATATAGATCCAGGACAACCTTAGCCAATTTCCCTTGGTTTTTTTATCGTAATCTGGATTCCCCTCTTTGTTCTTTTTCGAATTGGCGACCATCAATGTGGATATCACCCCAATTAACATGATCGTCGCAAACACAATATAAAATCCATATAACCCCATGTTGCTCACCTCTCTAAACTCGTTTATTCCAAAATTATATCATGCACCATCCGGTTGAAAGGTCCTAAATATTTTAAACTCTGTGAACAAATTTATTTTGTGATAACTAGTGTGAAGTCATCCATAAATCATTTTGTCTGGTGCCTATACAGGTGAGAACGAAGAAGATCACACTGTCTTAAACGACTTCGATTTCGGACTGGAGCGAATTCTGGACGGCATTGAGTACTACTTAAACTCCAAATCGCCCAAGCAGGAGCAGTAAAAAGCCGCCTGTTTCTCCATTGCGGAATGCAGGCGGATAATAGGTACAAAAAGGAAGTTTGAAAAATAAGGTTGCCGATCGTTGTGACTCAGCAGCCTTTCAGCTTTATTATTCAGCTATCGTACTCGTTAAGCGGAATAAAATAGCATGAATATTTTGCTATTATACGAAGAATGTTTCCGGATACCTTAACTCACCTTGTAAGCTGTTTGTGTTTCCTTGGGTTAATTCATACACCATAAAGACTTCGTCAGATACATTAAATTGTTTTAGTTCGAATCCATATTTTCTCGCTGGTTTAAATCCGAACTTGGGATAATAAGTTGGATGTCCTATCAAAAATACAAAATCATAACCTAATTCTGTGCATCTTTTTAACCCCTCTTGAATTAATATACTACCTATTCCTTTCTTCTGATTACTTGGTAATACTGCAACAGGAGCAAGTACTATAACATCATGATTTTTTTCTCCGTCAATAACCTCAGCTTTACTAAATAAAGCATGACCAACTATGTGATTATTTTCTTCTGCTACAAGGGACAACTCTGGGATGAATTGTTTAGATAATCTAATTCTTTCAATCAATCTTGATTCATCTTCTCTGTTCTTAAAAGCCAGGTAATTTAACTGAAATACTTCATCATAATCACTAATTCTTTCTGTCCTAATTTCCATTGGATATTCACTCCATCCTTTACGTTAATCACTTAATGATTTTACCAGATAGAAAGCTCATCATTTTGGAAAGTTTCTGTATTATTAATACTCTCCTGCCCATTTGTTCAATGAAAAAAAACAGACCGTGGTGGCGGTCTGCCTCAATCAACTATCGTACCGAGGGAGTTTAGAGAAGTGCGAGTTCAAATGCATTTTCAAGTTTATTACGACTGCACTGACACTATCGGCGAAAAATCCCTCTCGGCTGTCACTATTACCGTTTTATCTCCAGTTGGGCGTTACACAATTTCACCCGAACTCTCGAAAAAATGTGATACAGAAAAACCTAAAAATCACCGATATAAAGATAACGGAACAACGGAAAAGGACTGGGTGGTTTTAGTGGAAACGATTCTAATTATTGAAGATCAAGAAGATATCAATCTAATGTTGGCAGAAGCATTGATCAATGCCGGTTATAACGTGAAAACATCCTATACCGGCACCGATGGAATAAAGGAAATCAAAGATAACTCCTATGATTTGATACTGCTTGATATTATGCTTCCCTACAAAAGCGGGGATGAAATACTTAAAGAGACACGAGAGTTTTCTGATACCCCTGTAATAATCATCTCCGCAAAGGATATGGTTGGCACGAAGATTGATCTTTTGAAGCTGGGGGCGGACGATTATATCACCAAACCCTTTGATTTAGGGGAAGTTGTGGCACGTGTAGAATCCAATCTGCGGCGTGCGCATAAGCAAATACAAGAAAACAAAGTTTTTCGATATAAAGATTTGGCATTGGACGACAATACCAAGCGCGTTACTATAGACGAGACTGAGATTGATCTGACTGCAAAGGAATTTCTGATACTGGAGTTGCTGCTAAAGCATGGAGGTAAGGTTTTTACAAAATCAAACCTTTATGAATCGGTTTGGAAAGATGAATACCTCGGTGATGATAATGCAGTTAAGACTCATATCAGCAATCTGCGCAACAAGCTCAAGAAAGCAAATCCGAATGAAGAATATATCGAAACGGTATGGGGCTTGGGTTATCGCCTATACAAAGAATTATCTGTTTCCTGACTATTTCTTTGCTACCCTTAACCTTTTCTAAACCAATGGAAATTACACTAAAGTCAGAAAGGGCAGGTGAGCAAAATGAAACAATATGTGGTGAAAACAAACAGCCTTACGAAAAGCTACCGAGGCTCTTTTGCGCTGCGTGATGTGTCGATTACGTTGGAATCCGGTAAAATATACGGTTTAATCGGGCAGAACGGCGCAGGAAAAACAACGCTGATGCGCATTCTGGCCGGGCTTTCATTTCCCACGGAGGGCAGCATCGAGCTTTTCGGTCATCGCGGCGAGCGTGCTTTGCAGGGTGAGAGGAAACGGCTGGGCTGCATCATCGAGAATCCCGGATTTGTTCCCCATATGAGTGCGAAAGAAAATCTCAAGCTTCACAGAATTATGCGTGGTGTCCCAAACAAAGATATTGAGGAAGAACTGTTGGAACTGGTCGGACTTGCCGACACAGGAATTAAGAAAGCAAAAAACTTTTCGCTTGGCATGAAGCAGCGTTTAGGTATTGCGCTCGCTCTGCTTGGCAACCCTGAATTGCTGATTTTGGACGAGCCAATCAATGGACTCGACCCGTTGGGCGTCGTAGAAATTCGTCAACTGCTGAAGAAGCTGTGCGAACAACGGCAAATGACCATACTAATTTCAAGCCATAATTTGCCGGAGCTATATCAGACCGTAACGAATTATATCATCATCCATAAAGGCGAGATCAGGCAAACCCTCACCCTTGAGCAGCTTGAAGAAAATTGCAAGCATCACATCTATATCAGCTGCAACCAGCCGGAAAAATTAACGAGCGTATTGGAGATGCAGCTGGACACCTCCAATTTTAAGGTCATGCCGGATAAGACCGTTAAACTATATGATTATTTGGATGGAAAGGATTTAGTGGCAAAGGCTCTCTATGAAAATGGGATTGTCGTTACGAAATTTTCTATCGAGGGAGATACGCTTGAAAACTACTTTATTTCTGTAATAGGTGGTGATCAAGATGTTTAATTTGGTTCAGGCGGATTTATTTAAATTGCGCAAATCAAAAGCAATGATGATTCTATTGGGAATCACAACGATTAGTGCGGTAGCCATGGCAGTTATGGCATATCTGATCCCACAGGGTAAGGTTGAAGCCAGCATGACAGGAATCGGGTTCATGTTCTCTGATATAAACATCATCAGCATTCTCGGCGGTGTTACCGCAGCCCTATTAATTTGTGGTGATTTCGATAATAAAACAACCCATAATGCTATTGCAACCGGCAGTAGCCGAGGGGCTGTCATCATTAGCAAGGCAATCGTATTGGGCATTGCCCTGGCGTTCATCCTGCTCCCCTATGCCATCATAACCGGGATTGCCCTTAGCACAGGTTCCGAGTTCAGTATGGGCTCCGTAGCAGTGGGCTTCCTGCATGTACTAACATCAGTGGATGGTACAACCTTGTCTGCATCAGGCGTGCTGAAACTGTTGGCTGTCATGTTGACCTTGATGATTGTATATGTGGCACAATTGAGTATCTGTGTACCACTTGCCTTTATACTTAAAAAGCCCATTTTCGTAGTTGCTATTTATTATGGATTTTCAATTCTTAGTGCGCAATTAATAAAATTAAGCGAAAGTTCTGCGGTGTTTGATCGTATTTTCTCCTCTACGCCATATGGAGGGAACTACGCCTTTGTGACATTGAATACGGGAACGGGAGACATGGTCAAGGCAATCGCGGTTAGTTTGGGCTTTATTATTGTAATGCTTGCCGTCACATACAGAGCATTTAGAAAATCGGAAATTAAGTAGCTGAAAGGTTGGTGAAAGCGTTGATAATTGTGGCGGGCACTTTGGTCATTCTTATTATTTTGCTCGCCTTGTATATCGCCTTTTTACAGTGGCAATTGCGCAGCATCAACCGACAGTTGGACAAGCGGCTGACTGAACATACACATCAACCTGTCAGTTTGGAACTCGTGAGCAGGGAGCTTAATACTCTGGCTGCTAACATTAACAAATGCCTAAAGGCGGAGGAAATCCTTCGTCTTAAAGGCATTCGTGAGGAAAAGCGCTTTAAAGAGCTCATTGCAAATATTTCTCATGATTTACGAACACCGCTAACTGCTATAAAGGGCTATCAGCAGCTTATGGGAAATGGTCAGTTGAACGACGATCAACAAAAGAAACTGCACATTGCCCAAAAACATGCCGATGAATTGGGGCGGTTGATCGAAAAATTTTTTGAATATACCTATCTCCTAAACGCGGAACCAGAACTTCATATCGAACGAATAAACCTTACTAATCTTGTGGCAGAGTGTCTAGCAGCGTCAGTTCCCGCATTGGAAGACAACAATCTAGCTATCCAACTCGAGGAGACACCACCTATATTTGTCCATGCTGATAAAGAAATGGTCACGAGAATTATCCATAATCTAATTCGTAATTGCATTCAGCACTCCAATGGAGATATACAAGTAAGTTTATTGACTGCGGACAAAGCCGTCATATCTTTTAGAAATCCTGTGATAAATGCTTCCTCAATCGATGTGAAGCGTCTGTTCGACCGTTTCTATACTGGCGATCAAGCAAGAAGCCATAGTACAGGTTTAGGCTTGTCTATCGTTAGGATATTGGCGGGTCAGATGGGCGGCAACACAGGTGCATCCATACAAGGCGGGTTCCTTGAGATAAGAGTTGAACTTCCGCTGTGATTATATAAATCTCAGAGACCCTAACGAGAATAGTTTAGTGCTGTAAGAGACGTGAGACGTAATTTTTTCTGCCGATCCGCTTCCTTAAATCTATCGGGGAGACTAAGAGCCATTAGCCCTATTAATTCCTTTGCCTTTACTTGTGGTAGGGTTCACCGCGCTGTCTGTAACGGCAAGTTTTAAGGCCATCCTTTGTAGGATGGCCTTTTCTTTGAACCAAAATGTAAATAACGCTGAACTATCGTCTTCGTTAACTCAATAGCAAACGACCAAAGAACCGTGATCCTTTATTGAAGGCTTGATCCTGTTGAATCTCTTATCGACGTCCTCGGAAGGTGCGGCGCAAATCCTCAACCCACTTGTCCGGAATTTCCCAAGGGATGAAGTGTCCACCATGTTCGTGGGCTGTGATGTTGACATGTTTATACCAAAGAGCCCGATCGCTGTCGAGAAAATTCGGTACGCGATTTTCAGTCGTGATACCCGGCGGATTTTCGTAGCCCACTAAGGTTATACCGGTTGGTGCCTCAATGACAGGCGAGCGATTATGATCGGGTGTCCATGGATAGCGGTTAGCGTTCGCATAGACGCGCATTGAGGTTTCGATGGCGTTGTTGACCCAGAAGATTGTTGCGTGTGTAAGGATGTCGTCCTTTGTAAAGACATTCTCGACGTTGCCGTTATTGTCACTCCATCTGGTCCATCGTTCCAAGATCCATGCGAGCATTCCAACTGGCGAGTCGCTCAGTCCGTAGGCGAGTGTGCTGGGATCAAGAACGTGAACGGCGAGATGCGATGCGAAACGGCGATCAAACTCCAAAATCTGCGATCGGATTTTCTCAGGGATGTTGTCGGGAATGGGACGGCCTCCGGAGAGATCCCAAGCGCGATCTCCATTAAACAAGCTCAGTTTTTGAGCAGACCCGATATGTATTGCGTAGAGCTCGTCACTATATTTGTGTCCCAGTTGGCCGGTCACAAGAGAGCCTACATCGCATCCCCCTGCCGCGTATTTCGCATAGCCGAGAATATCGGTCATGAGCGTATGCCAGAGATCGGCGATTTTCCAAAAGTTCATGTCCGGGTTGTTTGGCAGTGGCGTCGAAAATCCGAAGCCAGGAAGCGAGGGCACGATTACGTCGAATGCTTCAGCCGGATCGCCCCCGAATGCGCCAGGGTCCGCTAGTGGATCAATGACCTTGGACCAATGCCAGAACGTCCAAGGCCAACCATGGGACAGGATCAATGGTACAGGGTTGGGCCCCACGCCCGGTTTACGCATAAAGTGCACAGGAACTCCGTCAACATCTACTTTATAGTGTTCGTAGACGTTGATCGCCTTCTCGGATTTGCGCCAGTCAAACTCGTTAATCCAATAGTCGACGAGTTCTTCAAGGTAGTTCCGACTAACACCGTAAAACCAGTCATCATTACCGGCATCGAGAGGCCATCTAGTGGACTTTAAACGATTTTGAAGATCAGCAAGTAACTCATCCGATACGTAGATCGGACTGGGTTCAAGCACGAAAGGAGCTGTTGTCATAAATGTTCCTCCTTGTACGAATGGAATGCACTTCCTTGTATTCGTTTGTTTCGTCCGTCACTCGGGTATGAACAACGGAAATGCAACCGCGACTGAGACTACGAATCGGTTCCCAGTTCGACCAGACGCCTCAATGCGGGAATTGCGGATGCAATTGCCCGTTTTTCCTCCAGAGTGAGCCCTTCAATGAATTTCGACAGCTTCGTCATACGATCCAAACGACGCGAATCAATAACATTTGCCCCCAGTGCGGTAATATGCACTTGAACGACTCGGCCATCATTTGGATCTGGTCGGCGCTCGACGAGCCCGTCTTGTTCAAGTCGGGTCACCAACTGTGTGATTGCCGACTGCGTAACTTGCTCATTAACTGTCAACTCAGTAAGCCGCATGGGACTCTTGAGGGACAACGTGTGCAGGACGGAAACTGTAGTGAAGCTTAGTTTTTCAATTGACGGCAACCGAATGAAAATCCTCGTTAAATCTTCGAACACCATAGTGAAGTCGCTAACGTTCAACTCAGTCAGGTTATTTTTAGGTTCCATGAATAAAACTATATCACAAACTTATATAAATGTCTAATGTAAATTTAGTTGGCCAAGACTCCAAACCAGCTTAAAGACGTTGGGTTCACGCCCCCATTTCAACGAAATCATGTTCTCTAGTTGCGTCGCTAACCTGCCCGCTCGCTCAATACAGCTTCAAAAAACTTTTTAGACATATATCATGATAGTGACCAAGTACCAAGACCCCTTTTTCGAGGGGTCATTTTCATTTTCAGGAGGGATGTAACAATGAGGATCATCAAGGCACAGCAGGACTTTGATGTACTGCGCAACGCCAGAGCACTTCCGGCGTCATTCCTCAATCAGATCGAGTACTACTTCAACCAACTAAGGGTTGAACTGGAGGACGAAGCGGAGAGCGAATTTCGCTTGGGCAGGCATGGCTACATCGTCGTTCTCGAAGTGGGAGACAACGTCCGCGACCTCAGCAACGTAGGGCTCGATCGCGAAGGCAACGGACTGCTGGGCAGTTACCCCGAGTACGTCGAACTGTTCAACGTAGGCGAAGGACTCCAAATGTACAAAGTCGCGGTGCTGTACGACAACGACTACCTGATGACGTTCTTCACGCAGGCCGGAGCACACGACGAGGAGGTGGAACAATGGCTGAAAGACCAAACGGAAAGACGTTGACGGCAAACGAACTGGTTCTCCAGAAGCTGAAAGAAACGTTCGATAGGAACGGAAACGTCACCACCGACAGCAACGGGACGAACGTTTGGGTCATGCTTGTCGTGTCGGAACCTTGCTCCGATCTTCTTGAAAAGGACCTCCCGTACCCACCGTCTAACCAAAAGCCGACGCACCGCGTCCGCGTTGTCCTGCGAACCACTGACGCTCAAACAGGAACGAATCCGTACGTTGACGGCTCCGACTTTTTCCTCGCCGTCGACGAGCAGCAACAGTCGACGGATTTTGTTTGGGAAGACGAAAGCTTCGGGAATGCCCCTCTTTTTCACGGCGGAGAAGTTGTCAACGCTACCCTTTGGGTGAAGGAACTGGGTGAGCCGTTTCACGTCGAGTTCAAAGACCCTTTCCTGACCAAAGAACAACGACTTGTCCTGAACGGACACGACGAGGTCTACCCCGCACCAGCAAGACGAAGAGAACAAGTCCAGACCAAAGAGGAGGACGAAACATGGCTTTGACCGAAGCGCACGAAAAGTACGAGAAGCTCGTCGAGGAGGAAGACCGCGCCATCCAACAGCTGGAAGTCTGCGAACTGGCAAAAAACGCGATGTTAGACACGTTTTACAGAAGCGAACGGGAACCCGACCAAACCACTGTGAAGGAAATCCTCAAAACCATCCACGCCATCGACCAGCGGCTGCAGTCCGAACTGCTAGACCTCAGGCTGGAAAAGAACAGCCTTGCCCGCAAAATGAAAAAGTGCACCTGACCCCCGCCTGCTAACCCCGAAACGTGCCGCCCTCCCGCCCTTTCCAAGCGCCACAAGGCTTTCAGCCGTCCTTCCGCTGCCCTGAGCTGCCCTTTCAGCAAAACAGAGTGTGGGTGCTAGGAGCCTAGAGACTCTTTTCAACTTCACCGTTTGTTTCAATCCATCCGAAAGTTTTCCTTCAAACAGCCGCCCTGCCCGTTTTTTCAGTCGGCTCAAGGAACTTCCACTGCCCTTGTGCCGCCCTGTGCTGCCCTTTTCTCTTCCGTGTAAAAGTGCGGCAAAGGGCGGGTGCAGGGCGGCACCACCTCAGCTGGAAGCCCTTGAGTGACAAGGAGTTTGAGCAACAGGGTGGCAGGGCGGCTCGAACGAGCTAACGCGTCCAGCAACACACTCCCAAAAAACAAAAGGAGAATGGAATGAACCTCGACCAACAAACAACCGAAAAGCTGCTAAACTGGGCCTACAAGAAGGCCGTTTACGGTTTCCCAAAAACAAAGTCCGCTAAAGAGCTTGCCGACGAGTACCTGCGTAGATCAGGAACGCTTGAAGAAAAGGTCAATTCCCTGATTCTATGGCAAACTACGAAAAGCGCCGCTTCCGGCTTTCTGACTGGCTTGGGCGGCCTCCCCACCCTGCCTTTCAGTGTTCCAGCCAGCATCCTAAGCTCGCTCTGCATCCAGCTCCGCCTAGTCGCTTCGATCGCCTGCATGGGCGGGTACGACGTCAACTGCGACGAGGTCAAGGTGCTGTCGTTCGCCTGCTTGTGCGGAAACGGAGCAAAGGACATTCTAACAAAGGCTGGGCTGAAGCTTGGTGCAAAACTTACCCAACGAATGCTTTCCCAATTGTCCCGCGAGGCACTCAAACAGGTTAACGCTGCCGTTGGAGTCAAACTGCTTGCCAAGGTTGGACAATCTGCTGCAGTAAACATGACTAAGGCCGTCCCGCTTTTCGGAAGCTTCGCCAGCGCTGCATTTGATGCTGTAAGTACCCAAGTAATCGGGAAGGCAGCAAAGGCTATTTTCCTACATTGAATGATTTGCAAGAAAGACAGAGCAATTCAACAAGAAACTTGGTTTTACTTTGGTTTTTGGCAAATACCATAAATCTGGTAACCTTTTTGAGATCGAATTTCGATTCCAAACGCTTTTCAAGTAAAACAGAAACGGCTAAAAACGGTCAATTCCTGAAAAGACGTAACTTCCCCTTCTTGGTAGAATAAAGCTACTCTCTAAAAAAAGGAAGTGGGCCAGATGTTAGAAGCAAATGAAAGCAACGCAGAGATCGTCAGCCAGGCGGTCGAGAAGTACAAAGATGGTAACTACGGCGCACCTTTTGAGCAGCCTGTGCTGGAAGTGCTGTTGGCTGCAAAGTCGGAGAGCATCGCCGATTTCGAAAGGCTTCGAGGCCTGCTGACAGATGCCAAGGTTTCTCCAAGGAGCCTAGAAAATGCACTGAAACAGCAGCAGGAAAAACAAAAGGCGGGGAACAGCGAACCCGTAGGCGAAGCGATTTTCTCAAAAGAGAGAATCGAAGAGCTAGAAGCACAAGGGTTCGTAGTCGACCCTTGCAAGGGACTTAGAGAGGTTCACGGCGTACGCTTCGCCAAGCACCTTTTGAGCGACTGCTCCATTGTCGTAGCGCCACCTCGACGCTTTTTCTTCTTCAAAGACGGCGTGTGGCAGCCGTTTCAGGATGACGACCTGCAACGCTTTCTCTTCGACACAATTGAAGAAATCCAAGAAAACGTTTGTAACCCGAACTGGGAAAGCAGCATCGTTTGGGGACTCTCGCGTGCCGCTGAAAAAGTCGAGGAATTCGACATGAACAAGCAATGCATCAACTTGTCCAATGGCATTTTCAACACCGAGAACTTTCTGCTGGAAGAGCATCGGAAGGAACTCTACTCCAGCATTCAAAACCCGATTGTCTACGACCCCGAGGCTGAATGCCCGTTGTTCGAAAAGTTCCTGAAAGAAGTCTTCCTCAACGATGGCGAAACCATTCACGTTGTTCAAGAAATGCTGGGCTACTGCTGTTCGGCTGTGACACGCGCACATAAGATGTTCATCCTTGTAGGTAGCGGCTCCAACGGCAAGTCTACGTTGATCGAAGTCGCAGAGCACTTGTGCGGCAAAGCCAACGTGTCACACGTTCCGATGAACGATTTGTCCCAGTCCTTTGCCCGCGCTGAACTTGTCGGAAAACTTTTGAATGTTTCGTCGGAAAACGAATTCAGTGAAAAAGGGCTCAATACCGAATACATCAAACTTCTGGCTGCTGGTGACACGATTCGGGTAGAAAACAAGCATGAAAAAGGTTTCAGCTACAAGCCTACCTGCAAGCTGATGTTCGGCCTCAATGCTTTGCCGCCTGCTCGCGACAAGTCGCACGGTTTCTACAGAAGGGTTAAGATCATTCCTTTCAAGCGTACTTTTCGCGGAGATGCGGACACGTCGCTGTCAGAGAAACTTCTTGCCGAACTGCCCGGAATTTTCAACTTCGCGATGGAAGGCTTGAAGCGGCTTCGCGAGCAAAGCTTCACGTTCTCCAATGCAGCGGCGGTGGACAAAGCGGTAGCCGAGTACAAGGAAGAGCAAAACCCTGTCATACTTTTTGTTAACCAACACATAACGACTGGTTCTCCTGACCAACGGCTTGGAAAGAACGAACTGTTCGAACAGTTTGAACTCTGGGCCAAAAGGAACGGAGAAACGGATTTCTGTTCCAAAGCCAAAGGTCAGAACCGCAAATTGTTTTGGACAGCGTTCAAGACGGCACTGCTCGATGCTGGACTTCCTGTGCCAGAAGAAAAGCAAAGCAACGGCTGGCGCTACTTCCCCGGACTGGAATTTCACGCCGTAGGAGTAAGCAGCCTGGTCGATCTCTTCGATGACGAACTCAACGATGATTTCTTAGACGAATCCTACGATAACGAATCGATTCAGTCGGACATCAACTTTCTTCTGAACGGTTTGCCGAAGGGACTCTCCCCTAGAGCGTGGAACGAGCAACTCGAAGAAGACAACTCTGCCGAGTTCGAGTACAAAGTGCAGTGTTTTGAAAACTTCAACCTCATCGCCGTCCACAAAGGCAACTTTTGACGTACTTCCGCCCTAGCCAAACGGCTCAAGGGCTGGAGGTGAAAACGAATCACACTGTAGTTGCACTTGCCGCACTTTCTCGTTCTCTTGACAGTGCGGCTCAGGGCGGCAAAGGGGCGGGTGCAACTCCATGTCCCGCAACAAAGGGCTGAAGGGTGGCACTTTGGAAGGATGCCGCCTTCCACCCTCCCCAAAATTTTCTGAAAGGTCGTGCCAGCGTGCAAGCAGCAGCTACCAGCAACTTCGAAACGATGATCGACATTTTGGCGGCGATGGTCACAAACTACCTCTCCACCACTTCAAAGCGGAAAAAAGCAGCAGTCGTCGACAATCGGCTCATTCAGTGGATCAACGCCAGGATTGAACTGGAAGAAGAGGAACAGGCGGACGCGGAACTGACAGCAAATCTGCTTGGGACAAAAGAGTTCAAACGGATAGCATAAAGAAAGGATGGTTTCCATGACCCGTAAAATGAAGCTACTTGACCTAGATACATCCCCTGAGACATTGCAGCCTGTCCAAGTCGCCATTTACGCGCGAGTCAGTACCGCTGAACAAGCCGAACTGGGATACAGTGTCGAAGCTCAGTTGCAAACCCTTCGAACGTTCTGCAAATCGGAGCATAAGGTCGTGTACCGCGAGTTTGTCGACGCAGGCTTCTCTGGGAAGAACGTTGACAAACGCCCCGCCCTCCAGCAACTGCTGCGGGAGATCGAGACGGGTAACATTCAGGAGGTACAGGTCTGGAGGCTCGATAGACTTTCAAGGAACCTGCTCGATGTGCTCACGATGGTCAAGAAATTCGACCAGTACAGCGTGAAGTTCAGGAGCTACAGTGAGCCGAACTTCAACACACAGACGTCCGACGGCTACCTAACCATTAGCATGTTCGGGGCGCTGGCCGAGTACCAACGCAAAACGATAGTCGAGAACGTGAAGATGGGGATGAAGCAACGGGCGCGACAAGGGAAGTGGAACGGCGGAACCGTCCTCGGGTACGACGTGGTAGAAGTTCCGACCCTGCGAGGCAAAGAGTCAGTGCTGAAGATAAACCCCATTGAGGCGGAACTGGTTCGAAAGATTTTCGGGATGTACGCCAGCGGGCAAGGTCTTCGGAGCATCGCCAACCAGCTTAACCACGAGGGATACAAGACCAAGCCCGGCAAAGATTTTAGCGCTGTCTCCATCAAAACGATCATCAACAACCCCGTCTACGTTGGGAAGATTCGCTACAACGTGCGCGAAAACTGGAGCGAAAAGCGGAGAAGCGGTACGAACCCTCACCCAATCATTGCAGACGGAGACCACGAACCGATCATTTCCCAAGACCTGTGGGAAGCGGTGCAGGCGCTGTTCTCCAAGAAGTCGTTTTCGCCGCCGAGAGTGTTCGACGGGACGTACCTTTTGACAGGACTGATGAGATGCCCCCAGTGCGGCGCAACGCTCGTCGCCCACAGGACTAGGGACAAGTTAAAAGACGGAAGCACGATCGTCAGGCGGTACTACGTTTGCAGCAATTTCCGTAACAAGGGCCGACGAGTTTGCGGTTCAAACTCAGTCAAGGCGGAGACCGCCGAAAACTTCGTTGTCGACAGGATTTCAGAAGTCGTCCAAAGGCCGAAAGTGCTGGAAGAGATCGTTACCAAGATTAACAAAAACAGAATCAAGAGCTTAGCGCCACTCCAAAAAGAGGTCGAAGCCATCGACAAGGAACTCAAAACGATTGAAGCCCAACGAAACAAGTACTTCAAACTGTACGAGAGCGACGCGGTCGATAACGAGTTTCTTCTTGGCAGGCTGAATGAGTTGAAGGCAAAGCATGACGTGCTCTCGCGGCGCAAGTCCGAAGTGCAGCAGCAGCTGGAAGAGAACGTCTCGGAACCCATCCCGCTCCAGCAAGTCCGCCGCGTGCTAGGCAAGTTTCACGAACTGCTCGAATCTTCGCCAGCGGAAACACAAAAGACCCTGCTGCAAACGATCGTCAAACAGATTTTCGTACAGAAGGGTCAAAAGTTCGAGGGCATCGAACTGGAGTTTGACGAGCATGTGAAAAAGTGTTTTTTAGGCTTAGCCCCTTCTACCAAAACGGTAGAGGGGGCTTTTGCTTTTCACAAGCAAAAGCTCCCCTCCAAGTACTCCATGTGTCATTTGAGCCGTTCTCAGAACGCTGAAGCCTAAAAAAGCAGTCTTTTCCGGCAGAGTGGCCGAAGGCAAACCGATGCCACACAAAGACCTTTTCACGCCTCATGCGCGTCCGATTCCAAAAAACTTGCCGTTACTTGTGGTACGGTTCAGCGTATCACTTTAAACTAATCTGCCCAGTTACTTTAATGAACAAGAAAAGGAGCTGCCGTAAGGCAAGCTCCTCCACTAACGTTTCCGTCACAACTTAGCAGTCTATATCTTTATTTTCACTATAAACAATCAATTACAGCGGATCCGTCAGGTTTTATTGAAAGCCATTAAGCAGGACTATCGTCCATCTCACTAGGCTGCTGCGCTCTTTCCTTTCTTAAGCCACCCGTTAACTTATTCAAAAGTCCACGTTTCTCTTTGTGCGCCAACTTTCGAAGCAACTCTGGAGTGATCAGTTCACCAGCAACTTCGTCCAATACGGATTTCACTTGATCCCTCACATCATTCTTGATGAAAGAACTCTCCCAAAACGACTCCCCACTCATATAAACATCGGGTATAGATGGAATAACCGGTAGAGAATAAATGTGATTTACCCCATACGCTGATCTTAAACCATCATTATGTTCCTTATGAAGCCATGATGATGATTTGTTAGCCAGGACGATTAGCTTGTCCTTTACAATACCTGATAAGACATCCTTGTACTCCTTGTGTTCACGGTTGACTCGAAGCGGGTCGTATCCACTCACTAGTATCACTTTATTCGCTTGCCGGAGAATAATCTTCTCCCGCTCATCGGAGATGCCTGTACTCATGTCATAAAACAAAATGGGGTAATGCCGGGAAAAGCCTACTAAATCCGCGGTTTTCATCAAGTCCCACGATTTCAAATTATCTTCCCGCTCCTTGATTATATATCCAACGCCATTAGACTTGAGCTCGGTATCTAGTCCAACGGTTTCCTCTTCAGCAATTTGGCGGTGCCAGCTACGCCACTCGTGCAAATCTTTTTTGTTTTCCCTAATCAGTTTCGAAGCATGGATCAGCTCATACCATGAATAGGATGCAAAAGGTGATTCAACAATACCTACCTGCAAACCAAAACTCTGTAGGTACTCAGCAAGCATACGACCGACAATGGAAGATCCTGCTCCGGAAAATGCAGATGCAAGCACTATGAGTTGCGGTTGAATATAGAGTTTTTCGTAAACTGGCACCTCTACCATTCTCTCGCGAACTTCAATAACGCGCTTTTCCTTCAGTTCCTTTGGTTGTTTCGGCTTTTTCCCCTGACTTATGATTTCCTCTGCCCGCTGCTCTCGCGATTTTTCAATAAATTGCTGAGCAACACTAGCAATATTACCCCTGAACTTTTCGATATTCTTATAAGCTGGGGCCTTACTTAATTGTTCCACATATGATGGAGGCAGCTGGCCATCATTAAAAATATCATGTACGGAATAAGTAGTAAGCTTTGTTAGAAATATATCTTCTGCAGGTCTATGGCACAAATAGATGATCCGAATCTGCAGGCTAACCCGCCGCAACTCATCAATTATATTCTCCCATTCTTCATCGGTACCCGCTTCTCCAACGAGGTCTTCACCGATAAATAACATACTCGCTTCAGTTTCCATAAAGCGCTTGATGATATTATTACGTGTCGATACTTTTGCGACAACCGTTCCCACACCTTTTTCTTCTAAATCCGTTTTTATTAGATCATCCAGTTGTTCATTTCCAGTTCCTATGATAATGGTATGTCTCATCATTTAATCCCCTTCCGTAACAAAAAAAAGGAGAAGGACGCCTGTAAATATGCGTCCTTCGCCCACCATGATTATAACATAGCTGGAAGAAAATTAGAACAATTTCCCATTCAAAAAACAATTTTACCATATTTTTTTAACATGGTTGTGTCCCTCTTCTTTTTAGATGATTCCAAAGTAGACGCATCTCTAACTGAAACAAGACCTATGGGAGTAAGAAGTAATGTTGATAGAGTATGGAGCGAGCCGTGGTTGTGCAAAACCACAATTAGCCACCGCGTGATGCTTAGGATGTTTGGTAAGGTAGCTTAATTTAGAACTAACAATCCAAAACTGTTTGCGGCTTTAGCGTTCTCAAAATCCTTCCTGGTAGCACATACACCCATCGGCCGTATTTTCATTGAAGACTAAGGTCTTTGAGATTGCCTATCCCCACTACTCCTCACTAGGTCCTTTCTACGATAGATTCCTAGTACCAGACCCATTACTGCCATTTCTATAAATAGATGACTACCTCCGTAACTCAGGAAAGGAAAAGGAATACCCACGAGAGGTGCTAAACCAAATGGCATGAGCAAACTGTATACCATCTGGAAGGTTAGCATACCCGCCACCGCCGCCCCAAGAAGTCGACCGTAGGGCTCCCTCACAACTCGATTCGATTGAAGAAGACGTCCAACAAAGTACACTATGCCGATTAAAATGAGAATTCCGATCCACCAGCCGTATCTATAGATCAAGAAGACTAAGATATTGTTGGTCGGAATATCTGGAATCGACTGTGGCATTTCCTCCCCTAACCCACGGCCCCGCCAACCTGCCGAACGAATACCTGCTTCCAACGCATGATACAAATAACCTGCCCCTTGTGGATCTTTATTGGGGTTTAAGAAAGCGGTTAGTCTCTCCATTTGATAATGCCTCTGCAGTATTCCTAGCAATGTAAATAAACACATAGTTATTCCCTGAAACAATGTTCCCCGCCAACTTCTCGAAATGAACCGGAGTAAAAGAAGATAACCAGCCATATATAGCATGAAATTACCAAGCGAAGAAAACGATAGAAAAAGGACCATGGGGATGATCAAGAATGCTGTGGTTGTTAACAGCCAGAACCGCTTATTATTCTCCCAACTCATTATCATGCCAGGAGCTGCAACCATGAACAAATAGGGACTAATGCCAAACCAGTCAAGTGAGAACAAGGGAAGATGTAAATAACTTGTCCCATTCACTTGAGTCCCGAACAGCTTGGTAAACAACATGCCTAAGATAATGACAAAGTATAGGCCATAGGAATAAGATCTTATCTTGAGATAATTAAAAAAATAGAGGATACCCATAAAAAGCATACCGATGCTAACGGACCATATTTTCAACTTAAAATACTGTGGATTTAATATATTGTGTCCTGTTACTTCTTCTACAGCATACATCGCAAAAATCCCGAGAATCACGAACACCATTACACCTACAAACAGTCCCCAATGCATCCGTGGACGATGCACCGAATGCAGTCCATCTCCCACTTCTGCAGGATTACCCATCTGGCAGATGGCCCAGAGTACTGCTTCGTCTCGTCCGATCCCTTCTTCTTCCTGTTCCAACACGAGCTCTTCCAGGTGATTCTCCAACTCATGCCTGATCTCCCGGTGTGCTTCTAAAGCACGGATACGGGAGCATACTTCATCCAAGTATCGGCGGATCGCTTCATGATCCCGAATCATGTGTTTCCCTCCCCAAGAACGCTATCGACTGCATTTCGGAATAGTGTCCACTCCGCCTTCTTCTCAGTTAACTGTCCTCTCCCTATCTCCGTGAGGCGGTAATATTTACGTTTACGCCCTTCGACTTGCGACCAATAGGACTCCACCCACCGTTCCGCCTCCATTGCGTGCAGGATCGGGTATAAGGTCCCTTCTTTAAGTGCGAATACCCCATCAGAACGACGTTCTAGGTCCTTGATTAACTCATAACCGTACAGATCTTGACGCTCTAGTAGCGTAAGCACCAAGGTGCCAGTACTACCTTTTAGCATTTCTTTTGGAAAAATGGTCTTCATCCTTTTATCCTCCTCTCTCCACATAATACCTTGAATAACTATGCATATGTATTCTAGGTATTAGAATACAGTAATTTCCTAATTTTGTCCAATATTATGGGTAGTATATTAGATAATGGATCTAACCGTAACAACAAAAAAGTGTCAGTACCGTCAAAGCGTCCCATGACGCAAATGACGGTAATGACACTATTAATGATATTAGTTTGAACTATGGGTACCGAACCCCTTTCCAACAGAAAACAGTTGTGGTTTGCAGGGACAAGGATTCGAAAAGGGATTGTCTGGCTAAACAATAAAGTTCCGATTGTATTTTTATGAGCGAGCCGGCATCATTTTGGCTTCTAGCGCCTTGTAGTTCATCAATCCATAATCCTCTATGGCCTTCTCCGTACGATGATCGCAGCCGCGACAAACGGCAATGAATGACATTATCACAGTGTAAACGATCCATACCCGCTATACCCGCTTCCATTTTCTTAAATTGTAGCGCTTAGATATAAACTCGTCTAAAAATAAGTTGGAGCAGTACCCCTTTCGGAATGCTGCTCCCCCCTATTTATTATTTGTCACGCTTGAGTAACCAAAAATCACGAACGCTTTGTTTCAGAATTTCGACTGGCACTATATCCGTTTTTACAGCTCCATTTGAGAATGTCGCAGTAAATTTAAAAGTAGCTGTTCCAGGAGTCAGATCATTATAGGTAACATTCCATAGGTCACCAGTCCATCTTGTTTTACTGGTATCTGGTGTTAACCAAGTAACATCTCCCGTTTGTTCAAATGTGACCTTAACATTTATTGCAGAAACTGTGCTTGGTGATATAATTGTCGTTATTGTTCCATCGAGCATAAACCGTTCACCAATTAAAAACTGATTTATACTCCAAGGAGTATTGGCATCGCCGCTTTTCTCTATATTAAATAACTGACGATTATGTTCCCAATCCGCGGTATGGGTAACACTTCCAATGACACCTAAAGGAAGGACAATCACATTTTTGATTACTGAATTTGTGCCTCCATAAGGATCCGATTCTTGAAGTGTAACTTTGTACGTACCAACTTCTGCTGGAGATAACGATATATTGAGACCAGATGAAACAATGGTTCCTCCACTTGGAGCGGTAACCGTCCATTGATGCGTCAGCACATCACCATCCGGATCACTCGATTGATTCTTCATCGTTAACGTATCACCATCATAAGCCGGTTTAGGCGACCAATCAAAGTCTGCTAAAGGCGCTCGATTGATGAACATCCATGTTTGAGCAGAATAACTGGACCATACATTGCCATCATTGACCCTTACCCATACTCTTAGCTTTTGCCCTACAGGAAGGTTGCTGGTAACCGTCCAGCTGCCGGCCGTGGATGTTGTATTTTGAGCTAATTGCCCCGAATCGAGAATCATAACATTATTCGCTTCGTTTGTGATCTGGATTTGAAAGGCTTTGAATATCGTCCCTGCATCCGGATCGGTTTGGCTCCATTGCATCGTTGGCCGCAGAGAGGAAAATATCGTTGGTGCCGCTTGTGTTCCTCCTGGAACGGTCATTGTTGCTGTAGGCGGGCTATTGATGAGCATCCATGTCGGTGCTGACCAATTGGACCAATCCATCCCATCATTGACTCTTACCCGTACTTGCAGCTTTTGACCTGGTAACAAATCCATATTTACTGTCCAATTTGCAGTCGTTGAAGTTGTATTTTGGTTTTGTATCCCCGAATCCAACACGATACTACCCGATTCATTGGATATTTGTACTTGATATTGCTTGAATATGGCTCCAACATCCGGATCGGTTTGACTCCACGTTATATTTGGCCTAATTGTACTCATTATGGTTGGAGAAGCTAGAGTTCCATTTGGATTAGTTACAGCAGCAGCAGGTGGTTGATTAGGTGGAGCCAATCTCGCTGTAGTAAAGCTCTGTGTGGCAAAATCACTCCACGCACCATATTCGTCCTTGACCTGCATACCAACTATATACGTACCCATTTCTTGTGGTCGTGTAAGCTTTGAATTTACCGTGACACCGCTTGGCGTAATGTAATAATATTGCCAATCGAAAACCCCGCGTGTGGCCTGGTAGTTTAATCCTGTATTTTCTGTTGAGTATGCTCCCGTTAAATTGTCATAACGATCCGGATCATAGCTTGTATCTGTCCAGGTGATCACTCCGCTTGCATCAGCTGCTAAAGTGAATACTGCAATCGGTCTGCGATGAACGATCAATTTGGATTGAAAGGTATTGGACCATTTGCGATAAGCATCGAATACCATGCTGGGATACTTAAAGGCTATATCCGGATAGGGATCATCCTGTGCCCTCAACGAAACCGTATACTCTCCAACTTTATCGAATTGCAGCTGGCTAGAAGAAAATGTTTGGCCAACTAACGCCGAAATACCCTGATTATTGATGAATTTGGGTATGTGTGTATAGCTCCATTGAAACGTATTCGACATAGGATCATTCTCGGGATCTGTAAATAAAATGTTTGAGTAACGAACTGAAGCCGTAGCCGACCCTTGATCCCAAATTGCATAGCCGCCTACAAAAACACTAAGATCCTGCACATTTTTCACAAGCAAGGAACCAAAGGATACGAAAGACTTCTGCGTAAACGGTCCAAGCTTTCCAGAAGCATAATGCGAGTCTACAACTGAGAACACCGGGGCCTTATTCAGTGATACCTCTATCTTAGTTCCAAGTGTTCGGATTTTAAAATCATAGGAGCTTTTACTTACAAAAGTCCAAGGTATCTGACTTAAAACAGTTCTAGCACTTCCTACGTACTTGCTTAAATACAAAGTGGTTCCATTCGTTTCAACCGCATATCGATTTTCTGCATCTTGCATTCTAAAAGACATCCCCGCAAGATTGGTTACATCCGTATCATCATTCATCTGCATCGTAAAAGTTATCTCTGCATTGTCCCAAGGTTGCAGCGAAATAAATTGCCCGAGTTTGAAAGCATTTCGCACGATTGGACTTGTGGTAGGTGGTCCCTTTGTTATCCACATCAGCCCTGATCCTCGTAACTGTCCACTCGCAGAATAGCCAGGAGCACTATAATTATTACGTAATTCATACATACTCAACATTAAACCGTCACCAAAATACTCACTATATTGCCAATTTCCTAAATAATCAACATCTTGTACCCATGAGTTGCTGCCCAATCTCATTAAATTACCACTTGTTGGGGCTGTATTCCCTGAACACAAACCTTCTATCGTATAGGAGCATGTCGTTACCTCAAATGCCCCCGTGTTTGGATTTACAGATGGTGAACTAGTTTCAGTTGCGATACCTAAAGGCGATGGAACAACAGCCCCGGTATCCATGTTGACCATATCATCATACTCTTGAGACCACGCATAAAAAGAACCCGGAGGCGTAGCTGTATTCAAAGTTTTCACGATGATTTGCCGAGTATAAGGATTCAGCACGAAGAGAAATTGTCCGCTTTCCACATTTCTTTGATAATAATAAGGGTTGGCATAAGCGTCATTTCCACGTAATCTCTTCACCCAAACAACAGCTCCATTCTTGTCGAACTTCACAAGATTGGCTCCCGCAGAGCTTGTGGGATTATCGAACCCATTGATACCTGTGCCTGAGGTAGAAGATGGAAGAACACAGTTATTTCTCATGTATTGGTAACTATTGCCTTCACCGTCATATTTACGATCACCTAGCAAATTAGGAGTACATATATAGGCGGCTGGTGCGGAAGAATACCAAACACCCGTCATCCAATTCTGATATCTAGCACTTATCGTTTCCCAAAAAGGACTCAGACCCGCAGGAGCAGTTGGGTTGTATTGCGATAAAATATTCCCATTAAAATCATATTCTATGGTTTTAGCTGGACCCGACATAGGTGTACTACACCAACAACTATAATCCCATCGACTAAAGTTATATGCCTTCAATGAAGCAATGAATTTATCGCCTTTCAACTCAAATGAAGGTAAAGTGTAACCTGCGAGAACAGGATCAGTGTTAGGTGCGATCTGAAAGTTTTTTATATTTGCTCCACTGGTTGAATCATAAACATTGATATCGTAAACATAGTAACTATTAGTATACTGGTAATTACAATAACCACTGTTATCACAAGAATTAACCGCAGCAGTAGGATGATACCATGAAGTTATCCTTGCTATGTTTGAATCACTAAACTTAAAATCTTGATTTATGTAAGTCTCAATAGCACCAGGAACCATACCCGTTGGGTATCGCATCGTAAAGTCGCTATAACCTTGTACACTGTACCCTTGCGATGAAGGTCTATATGATGTTCCAGGACCAAGAATGAAATCATACGGATTCGGATCTAACCATTGGTGAGTTAATGTAGCATTGTTATAAGCATCCACAGCAATATTGTACTGGTATCTAGGCACTTTACTTTTGTTCATTGCATAAATGTATTTATTAGCACCGCATACGTATGAATAACTACCACCGTTACAATAAATAGGGTCGCTTTGATCAAAAAATAAATACTTTTTATTCGAAAACATCATAGATGAATACATGGCAGGAATAAGTTTTGAGTATGGAGCTGCAGGGTCCAATATTCTCTGATCTCCATAGTAACCACCCATCGGTATCAAAATGGGAGAATTAATTTGTACGGATTGCATAGCCCTCCAAGCTGATATCCTGTTATTCCCAAAACCATTATTATTCGCCCACAAGAAACCACCCGCAGGATAACAGGTTTGACCTGGGCAATAGGTATAACTCCATTTATTCTGTGATTCCATGCCTTTTCCTAAACCAACAGCTAACGCCCCTAAACTGTTTTTGTACCAAGCCATTTTGCTTTCATGGATATTTTTATTCACTTGATAGAGGTTCCAGTTATTGATCATCACATCTGCTGTATATAAAGTAGGAACATTTACATTGGGTAGTGGGTTATTCCCTTCTACCTTAAAAGAAACCTCCGGAGGTAAATTGGTTATATCTAAAGTGAGAGTCGCTTGGCTTTGGGTCGATGTATCCCCACATTTTCCATAATCCTCGCAGACCATTGCATAAAATAAATACTTACCTACTTTGGTTGGCGTGAAAACGGCTTTGGTTAGGTCTCCAGGTAAGGATGTCCAAGCATCATCACTGAAACCATTATTGTACGCATCGTATTTATATTTGTATTGAATAGATACGAGGGTGTCACCATCAGGGCTAGTAAATTGGTTAAAGATATCATAGGACTGCCCTCTAATGCCAAGTGGCGGTACGGCCAAACTCCCCACTGGAGGCAGATCCGGATGCACGATAATATTACATGTGCTGGAACCGAGTGAATCGAGTCCCGCACTGTCTGTAATTTTTTGCAATGTGGCTTGTACAGTGATATCGGAAGACGTTCCATTAATATAACTAGATAATTTGTTGACCCACACATCTTTGGTGTGATCGATAGTACGATTCAAAGGACTATAGCTGCTATCCGCATTGATCGCACCAGCTGCAATGGGACGATTCTCCTTCACAAATACCGGAGCCTTACATACGGGTACCGGGTTAGGTGGAATGACATTTACAGAGGTAGATTTGGTAGCCGAGGCCCCAAATATGTCATGGAAAGAAGCACTTGCTGAATGATTGCCCAGGCCATCCATCGTAATACTGTGATAACCGTCTGTGTATAGGCCAACTCCTGATTTTGTAGGGATAGTCTTTGTCCAGGCATCGGAGTTGCTAAAGTTAAATCCATCAAAAAAAATGGGATCTCCGTCAGGATCTATTGGCGTAGGAACAGTTGGATCATCAATGTAAACAAGATCCAGTTTGGTACCTTGCACCACTTGGGTTACGGGTGTTTTGGTTCCCGGATAGACCCATCCTAATATAAAGTCAGGTGGACGGTTACTTGTTGGACCATTTACCGTGAGTGTCTTGGGTCCAATCCATCCAGATGAACCGCAGGAGGTATCAATCATTAGTGATATATTATGTGTGCCTACCGCGATAACGGAAGGATAAGAACTATAGGTGTAAGTAGTATCTTGTGTCTGAGCTGTTAATTTTGAAGTTTGAACACTAATGCCGCCGCGCTCAATCTTGTAGTAATGATCAGTGTATGTACATCCAGCGGGGATCGTAAATGCTAAAGGGTGCAATGTGAAACTATCTCTATAATTTATGGTTGATGGATTTACTTGAAAATCACCGAGAATCACAGGTGATGGTGTAGGCGTTGGTGTGAGAGTATTAACATAGGCGACGATATGCCAATTGCTCGGATAATAGTATGTCGTTGCTTCGTAATCAACATGTACCTTGTTGTTATATTGATACCATATAGCTGATGGATCAACATAATTTCCAAACATCCCTAAGCGTGTAATTGAATAATTAAAAGTTTCAGTAAACTCTATTTTTGCATCATATCCATTCACAAAAGAAGTAGCCTTGATTTGTAAGTTAGGAGCCGGTTCTGAACCAAGTTCAAATCCTGCATGTGTCAAAGTCACGTTGGTTGCTTCAATTGGAACTGTTCCCCCACTCACAGCAAATCCGCTCGGATGAGTGATTACGTGAAAAACGTTATCATTGGGATCAGCACCCCAAACATAGGATTGGGAAGGAATTGTATAATAATTGTATGAATCGTTTGGCGGCGCTGCATCAGTGCTATGATGGGTGACGGCATTATCATCATCAAACGTCCAAGTATTGCTTCGAGCGTTCCTTAGCCATTTAAAATAGCCACTGTAAGAAGTAAGCCCGCGAACATTTACGGCTTTCGCTTGGCCTGTTATTGCAGGTAAACTATAAATCGATCCGCTGCTTAGTGTCAAAGGGGCGCCGATTTGTACCCCCGTTGTGATATCCTCAATGACAACTTTTTGAATCGTAGCAGGATTTACACCTATATCTACCTTGGATGGGGAAGGAGTTAAGGATGCACTTGAACTATAAAATCCATCGCTAAGTAAAACTGTGCTTGTTGAAGTGGAATACGAAACTGCCCCCTTATCCATTGCACTAACTCTCGTATTATTCATAAAGAAAATGCTTATAATCATTAAAGCAGCCAAACCAAGAGCTATGACCCTCTTTTTCATGACTCCCCCCCCTTTACGATATAGAATTGCTACTGATGTAAAGTCGGGTCAATTTTAGATTGACCCGACTTTGTGATAAAGAATCCCTATTGATGTATGTTAGGGTCTAGCTTAGATTCAAAGAGTCGAACAGGTTTGCCATTAAAATCACTAGAAGGGTAATAATTAATAACGAAGATTTGATCAACATTTTCAGCAAACAAATCCCCTTTTGGGAGCACGAATGCTGTTGTGTAATCCTGCTCTCTTAAGTCATTAAATTCGTGTCCAGGATAATTGATCTCAATGGCTCTATCACCAACTTTTGACACTGAATCTGCAACTTCCAAATCTAGAAGAGTGTCCGGATCCTTCGCATAAGCAGCATTCAAATCTACATTTTTCGGAACGATATGCCCAGGTGTAAATTCACCGAATTGATAGGCAGGAGAAATCCCATATTTTTTACTAACCTTAATATGGTTTATTCCCAAGATCACATAGGAATTGCTTGGAATCGATCTGTATTTTCTATCAGAGCCCCACCATTTAAGATCAGATGGAACTAATCCTCTATTCGGATCAGTAGGGTCGGACATATCGACAACAACCAGTTTCATAGTTTCGTTGATGAAATTTCCGTTGTCCGCACTAAAATACATGTTTTCAGCCTTAAAGTTATTGTTTGTGTATTCCCCGATCCCATTGGAGAAATAACGTGGCAGCACCGTTACAATATTCGTCTTATGCCAAGCTATTTCCGCATTTGATAAGGCGTACTTATCAACCTCCAGCTTGCCTCCCCCATTTACCGTTAAGATCCTCTCGATGATCGTAACCGATTGGGCGCGTGTTGTAGACTTTTCAGGGGCAAGCTCTCCATAGGACAACCCTTGAATCAGGCCCGCTTTAGCAGCATTGTACATTAGCAATTTATCCTCGATTTGTGCGTCTTTGTCTTGGAGTTTGTCATCTGTAGATCTAACTGATATCCGTGCCATTTCGAGTCGAGTTATGGGCTTGCTAATATCAGCTGAAGGAAAATCAGTAGGTCGTAGAATTCCCTTATCCGTAGCAGCTGCTATATAGGGCTTGTACCACTCAGATCCCGTTGTATCACCCGTAATCGGAAGCTTCATGGCTGTAATGGCCATTTTCAAAAACTCAGCGCGGCTTACATTTAACTCCGGACGGAATGTTGCATCCTCATAACCGTCTACGTACCCCTTTTGAACTGCTTTATTAATAGCATCCGATGCCCAATGGTTGGATATATCAGAAAGGTTAACATTGGCCTTCGTAGACGTAACTACAAGGGTACCAGTGGCACTAATATTTTGGGCTTCGCATCCAACCATGAAGACAGAAAAAGCAAGGATAGAAAATAACGTTTGTTTGATCATATAATGATTATCCTCCTTATTGTTTTTTTAATGAATTACCTTGCCTTACCTCGTATTAGGGAAAATAAAAAAGACGAAAGGAAGTGATCCCCGCGTCTTTCGCCCTAATCAATTAATTAACCCATCTATGCAATTTGAGACCATGGAATGCAACAAAATGACGCAATTCTTCCTACTGCCACATGCCACCCATAGGGTTTATACCTTCGAGGTCAAACTCAAAAAAACTAGTTATTTACCCGCTTATTTTAGCATGGTTATACAAATTATGACAACCAGAATTTTCATTTTTTAATCGACTTGTCCTTATATCGATAAATCGCTTGCTTGATGGTAACGGGTTCCCCTTTTACCCTGTATGCAACTTCAATTATTCCAATTACACTCGGTCCGTATAAGGTTTCTTTCACAGTGATAGTTTGCCCGCGATACACAACATTTTGTTGAAACACATAAGGGTAAATCGCAAACCCATAGATATCTTTAGGGACTTTATCATCGCCAACAAAAATCATACCAACGATTTTAATCGGCGCGGCAAATATAGAGTTTTCTTTAGGCGAAAGATCAGAATTTAGCATCAATGTACTTCTCAGTGCGTGCTTAAAATTAGTTAGTCCCTTGGTTTCATCAAAAACGATGCGTCCCTCTGCCATCTCGGTTACGAGAGGTACAGCTGCATCATGACATGCGTCGATAGTTGCAGAGTATGACCTCATTTCACCAGTCAACATGATTCTATCAAAGGTCTCATATTGCAGAAAAAGAGCAAAAATAATGGATGTTATGATGATTCGAAAAACCATATTCATGAGTAATCACCCGTTCCACTGGTTCGTAATACATTCTAAGGAGCATACTCGGTTTTGATAGTGCGATAAGCTGTATACTCACTGTTAATCATACTTCCAAAAAAGATATATAGCTGACGAGGGTATTTAATTTTTAGTAGAATGTCTTCATTAACCTGCCCTATTGCTTTACGTTGCGTTATATTGACATCACCCTCAATGGTAATAGCCGAGGCGTTCATCCCTCGTACTGCAACTAGGTTGTCTTTTATCTTCTGTTGAAGAGCATTGGTTATGTAGCCAGCTGGAGGCGCCTTTAATATAGCTTCGCTTGCTTCCATCTCAATATACATTGCGTTTTTGCTATCTGCGTGATTTAAAATGAGAGCAATCATCATGAAAGTGGTAATTAACAAATAAAGAATCATTTTAAAAGTAAAACTCATCATATACCCCCAATCGAAAAGAAATGGAAAAGGGCAGGGTAATCCCGCCCTCCCTTTTACGTGGCCCTAACTTACTTATAGGAATTTACTACACTATCAACCCTTGTGGTTGCTTTATCCTTGGCATCGGAGGTCTTTGGCGCCAAACCGGATGTTGTTGCAAAGATTAAAGTAGCTACCAGGAAAGCAGTAATTCCGAAACCTAATACTTTCTGCCATGTCCAACTCATTGTATGAACAGCTCCTTTTTAGTTATTGAATGCGATCAATCGAGTTTCCTTAAGGGGCATATCCGCCAACAACCGTATCGACACGGGAGTTCGCTTTTTGCTGCGCATCATTTGTTTTTGGAACCAAACCTGTCCCTGCTGCAAATATGAGTGTTGCCACTAAAAAAGCAGTAATGCCAAAACCTAATACCTTTTGCCATGTCCAGCTCATCCTAAAAACACCTCTTTCGAATTAGTAATTTATATCAAAGGAATAAGACCATAAAAACATGGCAATCACAAACCATAGTACGGCTAAGCCGGTTCCGGCTATATTCACCATAAAGAGAATCTGATTCAAATCATTCTCTCTTGCCTCATAGCTGGACTGCTGTTTCTTGTTTAAAGTCTCGGAGTTTTCCCTTAACATCTTAGAGAGCTCAGCGTAGGGTACACTGTCCATATCTCGAATCATTGAAGCTAGATAGGCTATCTCCTCATTAACAGGATGCCTTTGCTGCAGATGGATAAGCGCGATGTCCTTCCCGTGGCGCCATTCATGTTCAAGAAGGATTAAATCTGAGTTAATGATTTTAAAATAACCTTGATATTTCTGCATAAGGGACAGCACGCTTCTTTGAGAACTTTCCTGCACCTCATTGCGAAGAAGCTGTAAAAGTACGTGAGTCTCTCGTGTTACCCGATATCGACGCAATTTCTGAAAAGTTGGAGCAATAATGTTAGAGAAAACGGTAAAGTTCTTCGTGCTCGGCCATAAACTGCTGTAAAGCACCAAAAGCGCCACAAGACCAAATAATAGGGATCCATTGTTCGTTAACCATCTGAGCATAATCAGCATCAAGAAAACACCACTGATCATGTCTCGGAATACCTTTATTTTTGCGGCGTTTACTCGCAATCCCATACTCCGAACAAGTGTACTTTCGTCCTCATTAGCATAAAGCTTCTGCCAGCTGCTTAAGCGTTCCTTGGCCTCAAGCTGTACATATATCCTCATTTCATTGACAGCAACAATCCGCTGCCCCTTTCCAATTGAAAGTATCATGGAGACCGATGCCAGTAGAATTAGCGAGAATGCGGTCCATAAGATGATGTCATACAAATGAGTATTGAAAACCGACATTCACATTCAACCCCTTACAAATCGAATTTCCTACGTGAAATAATTAAATTGACCACGATCGCCATAAAGCCAAAAAATATCCCACCCACAAACATGGTCGAACCTAATGGGGAATCAAACATAAATTTCTTTGCTCCCGCGGCCCCCATCATCTTAATACCGAAATAATGGGCTCCATATAGAAGGGGAAATGCAAAGAAACCAACTTGTACGATCTCCCGCTTCTTCGGTTTATCCTCATGACTTACGCGCAGATAACCATGCATTTGCTCAATTAGACTGCGCAGACCCTCAGATATCTTCTTCGATTCCCTTCTCCCCGAGGAGTTTTGTACCAATCCATAAGATTCACGGAACATAATGAAAAACGTTGTCGCGAAGATAGATCCGATCTGGTGTTCAAATACCTCTAGTTCAAAATGTAACTTTGATTCTTGCTTACGCTGCATAGCCTGTACAACACGAAATGTCATGCTTTTGAATGTTCCCGTTTGCAGAACGTCCGTTAAATCTATAAGGGCTGGATATACGTCAAATTTCTGTAGGTATTTTCGTTCGAACTCTTCCACATATCCCAAAAATTGATGGCTAAGCTTTGCTCGGCGCCGCTGCACAACCGCTCGCAAAAGTAAAAAAGGTATAGTCATAACCCCAAGTCCGATAATAATAGGAACGATATAACTGAGTTGACCAAAAGGAAGAGGATTGCGCCCAGAATTAAAGTAATTCTGCTCGACCCATATGCCTGTTCCAATACCCAGAATCACACTGATTGATAATAAAACGTAAATGAGTAGCCGTGTCATGATAGGAGTGAGTATCACCAATGCATTCAAATCAAGTGCGAGAACTCGGTACCAAGAATCTTTAAAGTAATCCTCGGTTTTTCCCTTTGCATTAAAGGCAGGGTTATCATAAAAACGCGAGTCAATTTCGTGCTGCTTGGCTAGCATCTGGGAAGCCTGCAAAAAAATTAGAATACCGCCGCTAATCCCACCAAAGAGAATTAAAATCATGGAAATTGGGATCCAGTAATAGCTGATGAAATACATAATATTGGAAATCACATTCATTATTCATTCCCTCCCCATTGAAGGGAAATCTCAAGTTCCTCCGAAGGAATTGGATGTAACTCAGCGAGATTTTTCAGTGCTTTCATGCCCTCATCAAAACTTTCACGGTTTTTACGACGCATCCGATTTTTCAAACGAGGATCGATATTGTCATTAAATAACCAGTCCTGTCCGTCAAACCACATCAAGCGCCGACTCGTTACCGTCAGTGTTAAAGCATTAAAAACGATTTCCGAAATTTCGACATTACGAAGCGTTGTCTGATCTTCACCCAGCTCCATAACGAAAACAAAATCGATGTGATTCGCATAATCCGTCAGAGCAATTCGGTAATTCATACCGCTAACCCAGCGTATCTCTTTCCGCGCTAGCGTCCCCGGTACGTTCGTTGAATCCTTCTCATGCATGGTTGTTATAACAAAGCCTGTTGTATTGGCACATGCTTCCTTGTACATGCTTGCTTCAACCTCACGAACCTCACCAATGACATACTGCCCCGGATCCTGCCGTAATGTTCTTGGAAATACAACGGAAACCATGGTTTTATCATCGCCTACAAATTCGGTAATATCTCGATCTGGAAAGTGGGCTTTCAGGTTAAGTTCCCACGCATTCTCCGCAAGAACTGTGATCTTATCCGTCTCCGTTTCTGCAAAAAGCGAAAGTACAAGTGTAGACTTCCCTGTTCCCGGCTCTCCTGTGGCGATGCATTTAGTACCGCAGCGTCCAAGCATTCGGTAAATCGGGATCGCTAGCGCCGGGATGGTATTAAGCTTTGCTTGCTCGAGCAAAGTGAAATGATTAACCGTACTGCGCCGAAATACAATTGTCGGCCATTTGGATAGAGGCGGCTGCGTAATGACAACTCGGGTACCATCATACAATTGAAGTTCGGAATACTGCTTATCCCGACTCATGACTTCGTTTTCATCATTACGCATAAGGTTCTCAATTAACCGGTACACGTCTTTGATATTCCGGTATTGTTCATGCGTTCGATGCTTCTCTCCAACCTTTTTGTATTTTACTTCCGTCCCATTTACCCTGCATTTGCCTATCGAACGGTGACGTTCGAGCCATACGCTCACAACGCCAAGACCCCATATTTCATGAAAGAGGGCATCAACGAGATTTTGGTAAACGGATGGATGCTGGGTATCATGCAGCTTCAATTGGTCAATCTGCTGCTTAATAATGGTTTTGATTGCTTCCACATTTTCCGGATGACCAATGGTCGCTCGGTGCTGCTGAAGCAGGTACGCTTTCTTTTCATCATCGCTTTTCGCATTTTCAAGCCGGCCATCAAAGAATTTGCTCATGATCTCCATCGTATGGTCGAACGCGGCAAGCGAGTAAGCCTGCTGAGCAGAAGATTCCGGTCTTTTTGTGTTTTCCTTTGTATAATCCATAAGTGAGCTGACTGGAATCTCTTTATATAACCTAACATTTAGCTTTTCTTCTAAAACAGACACTTCAATTTCACCCCGTTCCTAAACGTAAAGATTTCAGGAATCCTGACTTTTCGGCTTTCTGCTCTTGAAGCGGCAAATTGTAGTCAGCAATTAGCAAATCCACTAACTTGGTAAGGCCCGTTTTGTAATGCTTTGAGTTTTGAGCTGCAAGCGCTATATAAGGCACACTTGCGACATTCGCTGAATTCAGGTAGGTCGCGATATTCATTTTCGTCTCTGATCCCTGTCCTTCAAAGTTCATAATAAAGGACGACTTACGCAGATCGATATCAAATTGGTGCAGTAAATGAGGTGTAACCCCATAAAACTCATTCATTTCTTCTGTTTTGCTTGTTGCCACCATGTATTTGCGTTGTATTGCCTTTAAAGCCACAAGCGTATAGGAATTATCCCAGTAAGGACTCACGTCTAGTAATGTAACATCAAACGCATGCTGAACAATTCCAATGATTTGTTCCATTCGGTTCGGAATGAAGGTACGGGCATATTCCAAATGAGGGTTCCCGGTGATTTCATAAATTCTGTCGTTCTCAGAAGCAATCTCACGAACACGCTCAGCGGTAAGACCGCCTGATTCATACTCACGGTACAGCTGAAACATACCTTCTTGCTTTGAATTAAAGTCATACGGATTGAGGCGAATGATCCCGATATGTGCATTCGTCTTCTCTGTCAGCTGCTGGGCAATCGAATCCACAATTTTAGAGGTGCCCGATCTACGGTGACAGGAAACAAAAGCTACAGCCGTTTGGCGCTGAACCTGAAAACGTTCGGGAAAAACAGCTCGCGCAATATCTTCTTGAATTTGTGAATCGGTTCGGTCGACAAGAAAAGCGGCTCCTTTTAATTCACACGTTTCCTTTGCCTGCTCATAGTCCGTGTCAAGACCACGGCGTACCCCGTAAACATAAAATATCCGCGAATGGGGGTATTCCGTCATCGCGTACTCGAGCACTTGAAGCGAGGTGTGATCCAGAATCAACACATCGAATTCAATTCGCTCGGAAAGTGCATATACATACTTCGTATTTTGCATATCTTTAATGTTTTGGATGATGGGAGCCAGTCGGCTTGTATTTCCAATAACAACAGCTTTCATTTTCATCACTCCTGATCTGCAGCATAGATAAGTTTGTAACCCTCTTGTACGGCTGTCTTCAATACGGCATATTGCTCTGGCTTCAAATATATTTTTGCATCACTTGGCTTTCCCGTTCCTTCTGAGCGATCGTCTACCCCTTTAACGTTGGTTACAGCTTTATTAGAGGAATCCATAACGTACCGCAGCCGCACCTTCTCAAAAACGGGTTTCGAGAGTGGCCGAGCCTTTGTATCGGGTACCTCAATGGCATTAACATTAGACTGCCCATTTAGCTGTGTAGTGCCGCCGTTTGACCCGCTTCCCCCAATTGTCGACGTTGTCGATGTTGCTCCGGTACCTGAAGTCTTATACGCCAAATTTTGTTTCAGTTTATCCGTAGGAAATAACCAAACTTCACCAATATCCCCATTTCTTCCGGTCCAATCGAGTACTTCCCACCAAGAAGATGGAATCGGATATTCTTTTTCTCCTTCTTTTGGTGTTAACATGGCGTCACCAATGTAATTAATCGAAAGATAATCGCCCTGGTGAAGCGTCTGCGTCATCACCTTATTCATAACCTCATGTTTACGAGATATTGTAATCATGGTTGGATTAACGGAAGCCTGTAATATCTCCTTCGGCGCGAACAAAGCATCGAATTTTTCCGGTGTGATTTCCGTGAATTTATCTATCTTAGCTGCACCTTTAGGCTCATATACAATGGTCTTTGGCAGCAAGTCCTGTCCTTTCACATAAAGGATTCCAAACATCCCTATGCCGGCAAAGAACATAATAAATGCGAAGATAAACAGCACTGTGACTCTTACACGCATAATCGTCTTCCTCCTGAATTCCCAAAATCGTCTCACTTTAGACGGTCATCAGCGCTCGACCCGTCTAAAGTGAGACGAAAGGAATTAGTCTTCAAAAAAATCAAACACAAACTGCTTTAAAGTGACCCTACCTGCCTCTTCACCCTTCTCAGCAATGAAGAAAGCCTGCTTCGCATCATGCATATGTTCATCGATCAAGAACAGATGAATCATTTCTTCCGGTAAGCGGTTGAGCGATCCGACAATCTCTCTGACTGCTTGTTCAGTCCCGCAGCTCCACAGCATTATAGGCGGGATATCCGAAGGAAAGGGGCTCGGAAGATGTCCCACCCGAGCAATCCAGTCCGCATATTGATTTAATTTGTATTTCATGAACCGCAGGGGCTTTTTTGTCTGCTGCAGGCGTTCAACGTACATCACTACCGAACCCATCGGCGTATTCATCTTCACCAGAGCAAGGGGGTTCTCTTCATTTGGTGCCAAGTGAGGATAAAGTATAAAATCCTCCTCCTTGATAATCCCCTTTTGCAGCAGCTGAATCCGCAGCTCATTGACGGCACAAATGGTAAGGTAATGCGGAATGTTTTGTGCTAAGCTGATGGGATTGGGAAGGTCCTTCATGCCCATGACAAACCCTAAGTAATTTCTCGCCGCAATCCCTATGCTCCACACATATTCACGTCCATTATAATCACTTTCCATATACCACCCGTCGAACCAACCGATTTGCTGCAAAAACCGCAATCGTGAAGCCAGCTTATGAGCTTTTTCAAATTTATCTTGGTAGAGAACTCGAATTTGCTTTTCAGTCAGTACCTTCATTTTGGCGAGTGTAACGGCCACTTCTACATCGCTTTCCGTAATCTGTCCGGTTTCGACGCGGAAAATCGTAACCTCCAAATTGGTTTCCGGACGACTCCGCCACGGGAGCATTTTGATGCGCAGTGTAGGATCATCGAATATCGGGACACTGCCATCTAATGACTTCCATACGCGAATAGGTTCAACATCAGGAGGTGTAAGAGTTGAGCGCATACGTTCTACGCAAGGATGCTTGTAGCGTAGGATCGAGTTTAAAGATTCTTGCCTTTCCGCGTCGGCTTTCTTTATCCATGGAAACAATCTCAACGTGCACCTTTAGACCAGCTGGCAAACTTCCACCATATTGGCGTTTCAGATTTTGCTGCAGATTCCCCATGATAATCAGGCCCTTTGGTAATTCCAAGAAGTAACTGTTATGTCCTTGACCGAAACCGATAATCCGTGCAACCGTCGTGTCACCACGTGAGTAATAATCCTCAATACGATCCCACATTTTAACCATTTCTTCATTGAGGATCGCCTTACGGGAGAGACGTACACGAAATCCGAATTCAGATGTCTTTTTGGATGACTCCTGCACTTCCTTATCGGTTTCTTCTTCGCTTTTGGGGTTCATTTCTTCAATCGTTAATACCTTTAAATCAAGCTCCGTACCGATTTTCAAAAAATCCCGCAGATTGGTCGTCCTTACACTATCCCACTCTGTTGGCGGAATTAGACAAGGCACGCCTTTAACGTCTACAAATACAAGATTGTTCTCAGTGACACCTGTAACAAATCCGGTCACAATGTCATCCACATTCACAGTTCGTATAAAGTTCTTACTGACGATCGGTATCGCCTCTTTGCGACTGACGATCACATTTCCGTCTGAGGTAATATTCTTAACGATGAAAGGAACTTGCGTTTGCAAAAATCCGCTATACGACGATAAATCCCGGTTCACGAATTCATTTTTTCGGCAATACACAATCACATCGTTAAAGTTAATCAGAATAATTTCCTCTGTGGTGTCTTTGCCTAACTTAACTGGACGAATATTCTCAACCGTCCCAAATTGTACAAACTTCCTTCTCATGGACTCCTGTAGCATTTCTAAAACAGCTGCGTGACTACTGCTGCTCATGTGAAACCTCCTTAAATGTTCGAGTCGTTGAAGGCATAAAAAAAGGAAGACACACGTAACCAATAGGTCGCGTGCGTCTTCCGCTTCATCGCTCAATAGCAAGATATGATATTAAAAACACTATACCTAAATCAAGAGAAGCTGACAAGATTAATTTATACAAAAATTTACACTATGAGACATATAGTTATTTGTCCTCTCTATTTGAGGCATCAAATACCTGTTTATAAAACTTATTTTTGCTAACATCAATAAATGTCTCTTTCAATTGTTCCATGCGGCGCTTGTTTTTTGTTAACTGAGCATTTGCACCAACTGTTTCCGGAGATGCTCCTACATGGCCTTGTTTATGCTCCATCTCTTGATCCTGCTTTTTCTGGCTATCGGGTACCTGATAAACAGTTTCCTGAGCTAGTGGCTTTTTCCCAAACAAATGAGAATAATTGACCACCTCTGAAGCGGGTTTTAGCGGCTTTTTCTGCTCACTTCCTTGTTTTTCCGTATTAGGCCTTGAGGTCTGATATTCAGTTGCTCTTGTAGCCACACCTGGTGCTGCTGCCTGTTTACTGTGAACTGTAGATGACGAAGCAGGGATTTGTTGCTTCATCTGACTATACACGATCTGCGAGGCTCTCGGAGCCGGTAACCCCTCTCTCTCCATAGATTGGATGTAATCTGGGTATACAAGTGGCAAGGCCATATCCTCTAGTTTTGCAAACCTTTCTCTATCCTGCTGCTCTGTCTTTTTGATCTCTTCAAATTCCGTAAGCTTGCCCGCGGTATCCACACTAGTTGTTAAAGTATAGATCTCGTTCTCACTCGGATTAATAATATCACCCCAGTTATCAATCCAATTCATATCAAAGGTATAAACTGAATCGTTATCATCCTGCCAATACTTCATGAAAGCTTTTACGGCATCAGGATTAAGAGCCTTTTTCCATTCGTCGGCTTTTCCGAAATCTAAGAAATCTCCTTCCGCTTTAACTGCTTTTGTCGTGCTGCCTTCCACCACAAGTCTGATATAACTAAATTTGAATTTGTTAAACATGATCTCATCTTCAGATACCAATTCCCTTTCCTCTCGAGTGACGGAATTAGCATAACTATAAGACGGATTACTTCCCATCTCCGGTGAAATGCTCTCCCTAATTTCAACTTCTTCTACAATTTGGGTACCGAAAATGGGCATCAGCTTTTTAGCATCGTACTGGCCTACCCCGCCGTACACTATGTAATTCCGAATGGTACCAATCATCGCATCGACAAAGGCTTCATCGAATTTAAATTTAAACTGGGATAGGGACTGGCACGCAACGAGGAAGGCAACTTTATATTTTCGCCCCTGTCCGGCCAATTTAAGGAAAGGCGTATTCATGTAATCATAAAACTCATCGACATAAACGGATACGAGTGGGCGTGTATCCTCATCCCCTTTTCTACGAAACACTGCATTCTGTACACTCATCAGAACCAGTTTCCCAAAAGCATCCGACACGTTGCCAAGCAAACCATTATCTGTATTACAGAGCAATATGCCGCCCTTGGACATCAATTTATCCAGATCAACGGCATTTTGACCCGTAAGAATACGGGCAAGGTACGGATTTGTAATCAAGTCAGCCAAAAGGTTTCGCGTCTGACGGGTAAACTCCGCTTGCTTGTCTTTGATTTTTAACTCACCCCTATGCTCACCGCTTTCGTATCTAAGCAGCATGCCATCCCGGTCTCTTTCTTCCTCCAAGCCGTCATTATCAAACCAACGGATCGTGCGTTTCACCAGCATCCAGTAAATCTGCATGTCCTGGGGCATTCGCACGATATCATCCTGACCGGGTATCTTTTTTCTGACAATCTCCACCATATCTTTTGTGAAGCGGGGATCCTGATACATATGGTCTAAATCAAGAATCGTACAATCATTTTTCATTTCAAATTTGAGCAAATAAATGTACTGCTTCAGTACGGTACGGCAAGCCTGCCTAAAAAATTCATTACTCACTTCACTCATACCGTCGAGTACAGCTGTAATGGTTTCTGCCACTTGTTCGATTGGCCCGATCAAACAGTTAATGCCCGGCGTTGCATGATTCGATGGATCGAGATAAACAACCATTCGCTGCGGAATTCCATGATCTTTTGCTAATTGGTAGCTCTTATCACATAAATCTTTCGCCGGTTCTATAACCACTGTACCAATGAGGTGCTTACCCATTTCCTTCAAAAATGGCTTCGTGCCTAATCCATATTTCTCCACGAGCATAGGGAATGCATTAATCATCTTCTGCATATGCGCAAGGTCTTGCCGTACAGCCTTAGTAATTTTCAGTGACGTTTTACCACTGCCTGGCGGACCTATTAATAGCGTACCCAGCTGCCGAGAGACTCCAAGCAGCACAATCGGAACCCTTAAAAGGGCATCGAACGCAAGGTTAATATCAGGAAACTTCATAGCGTTTTCCTCACCGAAGCGGCCGATCATTTTCCATTGGAACTTATAATCGGCAAACCAGTCCTGAACCACTTTGTCTTCCCGATATACACCATGTAACCAAAATAGGAATAAGACTGACACAAAACCTGGAATCATCATGAGTGCGGTTCCGAGTAACCGAAGAGCACCGGGATCGACATATTGGCGATATGCGCCCTTCACCATATTATCCAGTAACATGACCTTATCGTAGGTGATTGGTTTCAAGTAATTGGCTGCAAAAACATCAAATACGATCATAAATGTGATTACCGCTGCTGCAAAAAATAACATTCGTCTGCCCAGTGTTTTCGTGCTCATGCTCACTCTTGTACTGAACAACCAAGCCCCTATCGAAAGAAAGCCGGTACTCGCTACCATGAAGTAATGGTTTCCGGAGGGAGGACTGTAAAATATCATGAGATGCCATAGAATGGGAATAAGTTTCCCGCTTCTCGGTAAGTCAAACCGTCCCTGCAGCATGGCAATGATCATTCCCATAGCGGAAACGAAAATTAAAAATAAAGTAAGATACATCATCCAGATGATCCCTGTTGGAATAGACTTCTTCCAGTTCCAACTAGCCATCCATTTTTGGAATAAATGACTCATGGCTTCACATCCTTCCAACTCATATTTTTAGAGGTCTTTACCTTTTCCGGCACCTTATAATGACCCCATATCCCTAAATCCATTACTTCCTCCCAATTGACGTAATAAAACGGGAACTCCTCCATATGAATTTCATTATCGATGTCATAGGCGTTTGGGTAGAGCAATACCACTTTCACTTCATTGCCTTCATCGCCTTCATTAATCCATTTTTGCATTTCAATTGCCTTCGCAATCGGATTTACCCATCCAAGTCTTGCAAAAAATATCAAATGCATTTCTTTTGTCTTTCCCCATTGCTCCACTCTTACTGCTGCATCTGGGATAACTGGAAGCGGGCGCCCGATTCTTTTTTCTTTTAGCTGAATGGGTGAATAATAGGACAAGCTGTGATCTGTCGTATATGAGCCGGCGTTTACATAGGAGGCGAACTCCTCACTTGTTGGAAACCCCATCCTCATATTACCTTCATGCTCAATGAAAAATTCACAGGCAATTCGGCAGGTATATTCATCCCCATGCAAGATAGTCGTTTGTTCGGCAATCATGTTCTCGCCCATTACTTTAATCATGCTCATTCGGTTATTTCGGAGACGATTCTTGCTTCGTTTATCTATTAGCGGTTTGAGCTCATCACGCAGCAGTCTATCGAAAACCGAAAAAAAGGCCAGGTTATTTGGTTGATAACTAAGAGAATATTTGAACCTCTCGAATTTGTATTCAAGCTTTCTTGAGTCCTCCGTCTTCATATCGCACTCCAGAGAAAGCATGATCTTATAGTGATCCTTCAGTGTTTTCTTTTGATCTTCGTCTCTGGACAAGATCGGAGTGTGCAAGGGACACATTCCTGTGTTTTGTTTTTGAAACATTTCAGAATAAAAGTTGTTGGGTTCGAAAAGAATCCAATCTGGTTTATAGGCAGAAAATTTTTCAGATATAATCCGTGGATCCTGTAAGGGATAACGTCTCCATTCACAATGTGGAAAGTTAATCCCCTTTATGGCCAGATTATGAATTAACCTGGTTAATAAATCTTGAATCTCAAAATGATGGACAAGTTGTGTGTCAGCTATATTTAAGTTTGCTAAGAAGTAATGCTGCTTAGGTATGTCTCGATTATCATAAAACCATTCAGCATCTAAGTAATAGCAGGCGATGATATATAAGCCTTCTAAATCTAAGCTGTAATGATATTTCTGTTCATCACCTTTGGTTTTCCACTGTGCCTTAGATAATGTACGTTTCACTAATCTTTGTCCCGTGAGTGATGACATCATATTACCGAGAGCCTTCATATTCATGTCTGGAACAGCTACACGTGCAATCTGAAAAATGTCGAGTGATCGAGACATATACAGACAGCGCAATATCATCATTTTATTCGGATTATTAATTGTGATATTTATAAGCCGCAACTCACCAATGCTACTCTTTAATCGGCTGGTTTGACCTTTCTCCCAACGCTTCTTTGAACCAGAAGCGGGTAACTTATTGATCCTATTACTTTCATCAATCAGATCTTCTTCATTAATTTCATCCTCCAAATGTTCATGATAATTATTCATCGCGTTTCCTCCCAGATGGTCGGAGCTTGGAAACGTATTGCTTGGATCATACTCTTCCATACTAAAATCATCTTTCGTAAATATTTTAGAATCGGCCACTAAACATTTTCCTCCTCCATGAACGAAAAAAAGACGCGACCTGCCATTAAGGCATACATCGCGTCTTCCGCTCCACAGTATGAATATGACCAAATTATACACCAACGATTGGGAAAATAGCACACGAATTTTAGGATCCTACCAGATGATATATCGGGAGTGGATAATGCGCATATATTGAACCCACTTTTAGGGGTCATGCACACTAGTTAGTCGGACTTCTTTCGAAGCAAATTCGTGAAAAAAAAGGCGTGGATAGATTGTCTATTTCGGCAAGTAGTAGAAAGTGATCCTTACCTGCATGATTACAGATATTTATCATATTAAGCCGTTACGAATTGTCTATATAAATCATTCGCAAATATGGTTACGGTTCATTATTACGAATCCTGAAATCGTAACATGCATCTAAATATCGAACCATACAGTAATGAGCTCTATCAAATTTATAAAACTCGATGAAAATCAACAAAATTAATTCATTATTTTGAGAGGTCATTCATGCTCAATAGCTCGGCCTTTTTAAACCAATCCCCTGTTCTAAACCCCTCCTCAACTCGCATATTAAATGATTAAAGATTTAAAAGTTTAAAACATTTAGTCAGGTAATTCGAATATGGAGGCGATATTAATGGCAAAGAATAGAGCGGGAGTAGACATGCAGCAGCGTAAGACCAGGAATGATAAGAAAACCAATGTGAATCCAGCTCTAGATCCGGATAGTCACCGTAAATTAAAACGACTATCAATAGCTTGCGACATATCAAAAACCGCATTAGCTGGAGAGATCATCAAAATAGTGGTAAATCATCCGGAATGGATCAGTTACTTTCAAAAAAAGTACCAAGCTTTAGACGAATTTAGGGTGATCCCTTTTCGTAAGGAGGACGGCACTTTAGATTATTGATACTGAACTCTTTTTAACGGTCCCAATTTTTTATGAACCTTGAAACATTTGCCGCACAATCCCCAACGCTCAATAAAGGTTTCTTGATCGCATCGACAAACGCACCCGCAATCCCGACATTTTTTCATAACTAGCAGCCTCCAAAGTCATCTTATTTTTATTAGTATTGACTATTTAATAGAGTGATAAACATTAATTAATAAGGTTCTTTAAGAACCACAATTAAATGCTAAATAATCAGTTTTTAGTCCTTAAAGAACCTTTTTAGTATGGATTTTGCTTCATTTAGAGTAAAATCCATATCAAAATACTGGACAAGCAGCTGAAATTAGATAATAATGGTTCTTATAGAACCATTAAAATCCTATCTTTTTATCCTACTGAAAGGAAGAGGCTATGAATCCATTTGACAACTTTGAATATGAACCTTCCACATTGGAATTACTAGCTACTAATCTCGAAGATGAAGACGTCTTACATATTTTCCAACAAGTTTGGAGGTTCCGGGAAAGAGGAGGATATAAAAAATCATATCTCCCTGATTGGGGGATAAAACGACGCCGGTATGATAATGCATTTTTAATTTTAGAAGCAACTAAATTCATCACTAGGAATGAAAAAGGTTCCAGTACACCTTACTTTCCTACGATACGCGGGACGCAGCTAGCGCTGTATCTAATCAATGATCTCCAATTGGATAAGGATAATTTTGTTAAGTTAACCACTGAAGAATACGAATCATTTATGCATACATACAAATTACGGGATTCCACTGACAAAGGAGACGAACAAAATGCTTAAAACTAATTTTAAAGAAATGGATCTAGGAGCGATACGCTCTACTATTGCACCTTTTGCCTTAAGCACTGAGGTTGAACAGCGACTTAAAGATGTCCTCAACATAAATATTGTAACGCTTGGACAAGGTGGTGGACGCAAAGGTGCTGAATTAGCACGCTTTGGTTGGGATATCTGGATGGTAAATTCAGCAACCGTAGATATGCAAGAACATGATTGGATAGAAAGAAAAATAATATTAACAGACCCAGAACGCGGTAAGCTTGAAGGAACAGCTAAAAACGCGGCGATCGGTCACTCAATTGCTCAAAAAAATATCAATGCATTCAAAAAAATTGCTATTGAAACTCAAGATTCTGATTTACTTATCCTAACTGTAGCCCTAGGCGGTGGTCAAGGAAACGGTGCCATCCCCACAGCTGCCGAATGGATCACAAAAGTGCGTGAGATGGCTGGTAAGATAACCGAGAAGGGTAATTCCTCTGTTATGGTTGTAGCCTCTCTGCCAGCTCGAGATGAATCTAATCCCGACATCTGGCAAAACGCTTTATCGGGATTGAAATACCTGCAAGATCTTATCAGCGAAAAAAAGATTGGTTCTGTGATTCTCATCGATAATGAATTGATAAGAAATTATTACGAAAAGCAAGAACCACTAACTTATCATAACCGTTCTTTCTCCGCTCTCGATTACAGTAACATTATGCTGGCCAGAACCTTCTTTGAAATCATGGTTCTTCCTTTGCTTTCGGGGCAAGTATCCATGGACTCTGCAGAGTTAATAGAAATCCTTACTACCCCAGGTTGGTTAACGATTAACAAGAGAGAATTTACCTATGACAATGAAATCAATTTGGAATATGAAATTGATTCTCTATTCAAGAATAATGAGGTATTCGCCTCTTTGGATGTTGGTAACACCTTAGCTGGTGGGATCGCCCTCATTACGAGCAAACATAAGAGCCTCCCCCCTTCTATTGTTGATCAAGTCAAACCTATTACTAATAAAATTCTAGGGAAGCCTAGCATTCTACACTCAGCAGTTATACAAACAAACTCACTAACTGCAAAATCTTTTTTAATGGGACTAGCCGTAACACCAAAACTTCCTGATTCCATACTTGAAACACTTATGTCCAAATATACAGAAGAAAAAAGACGTAAGGAGGAAAAAGAGCTGGCTACACGACAGGTAAGCGCAGCTCTTGAGGGATTTGACAGTGTCTTTGCTAAAACCACTACAACAGTTGCAGCTAAAAAGAAAGTTACATTAGATGATCTAATGGATCAAGGTAATAATACGACTGAAAAGAAACGTGTAACTCTTGAAGATATTTGAAAATCAGCATAAAAAAAGCGTATCGGTATTTCTTCCGATGCGCTTTTTTATGCTGATTTTTAGAAAGTGGTTCTTAAAGAACCAGTACTGGTTCTTTAAGAACCAATAAATTTATCCCCTCATTATTTCATTTATCTGAGTTTGAACGTCATAAGATGAAGCCTCACGTTCTATTTTCAGTCCACAAAGATGTATAAACGGCCTATAGATGATACTTTTTACCACTTGATGAGTTGTCCTCAACCCCCTTGTCAGCAATGTTATATGTGTTTTTCAAACCAAAAAACTCGATGAAACTCAATAAAGCCTATTTCAAATTAATATTCATCGAATTTCATAATTTTTAATTAATTTTAATAATTTTTTATATTTTTTTATATTTTTAATATAAATCTGCATTTATCAAGCTCAATAAAGACTTTTCATATGTGGATTTTAATATTTTTATTAAATTCGATGAAACTCAATTGAAATCAAATTGATAAAATATGCTTTAAAACGTAGATTTTTGTGGTATTATACTTCTTGAGGTGAAAAAAATGGACGAATTGGAAGATAGAATTATGGGTGTTACGTTGGCAACTGAATTTAGCCAAGATCCCGTATATAAACATATACTCCGTGAAAAACTTGATCAGGATTTATTTGACGAAATAATAGAAGAACTTGCTGAAAGAAGAGAATATACGACTACAGAATTTGAGAATTGGTATTGTTCTTCACCGGATGATCCACAATATTTATCAACCGGTGGGACTATGAGGCACTGGCTAAAGGAATATAATCTATATATAGAAAGTAGGTCTGTAGGGAGACTAGCCGTACTTGATTACAAAGCCGTGTTCCGGCTTAAAATGCTACTTTTACTGAGAAAAAATGGTATGAAGCCCGCTATGATAGCGGAGCTTGCAGGTGTTAGACCCTCAATATCCGTAATAGGCCCTATCAGGCGAGATACAGAAGAGACATTACCATCCGTATTTAACCAAGATGATCTAAAGAATATGGCCATGATAAAGAACTTTATGACGGCACTAGCAAATTCTGGTGCCCTTAAGGTAAACGAAGAGGGGGGGCTAGATTTAAGACTAGAGACTTTAATTGAAAAGAGTTTAGAAGATAGGCAACAATTAAGTTTGCCTGATAAAAAGATGGAAGAGCTGGAAGAAAGATTAACCGAGGCTAACAAAGAACTTGAAGAATTGAAACAGCGGATTGATTCTAAAGTATCTGCCACTGACCTTAAAGCTGAATTGGAAATTTTACAACAATATTCCTTAACTAGTGAGATAGAGTGTAAAGAGAAAATAAAAAGCATCTATGATAATTTTACTAATCCTGCAACAGATATAAATCAAAAAGAAGAATTGATTGAGAAATTAAAAGAACTAGAAATTGAATACCCTAATCAAGCCTTTACGATCCGAATGTATGAAAGTTCGGCTACTTTAAAACTTAGCCAGTATAAACAAGATCAAAAAGAGCTCCGTATCCGTGAGCTTAAAAGTGAATGTCTCGATTTATTTAATCTGGCCATTAGTGATTCATCTTCCAAAAAGGAAAGTGAAGAGGCCAGACTAAAATTGATTAAACTGCATGATGAAAATCCAGACTTATCGTTTGAGATTCGTTCATATATAGCTAACCTGGATTCATCAAAGAAAAGAAAAAAATGGTTGGGGATTTTTTAATGTGGGTAGTTACTATACTTTCTAATTTTTGCACCATAACAAAAAAGAAGGAATCGTCATGAAAAATTTGAAATCTATATTTTTTCCCGCCATTCTAGTGACAGCGGCAAGTATAATCTTAATTTTATATTCGTTCTTTGGAGTGGCCCACCAAGGGCCGAATTCGATGAATATAGGTTCCCCGCCTCAAACTATGGAACTAGGAGGGCAAAAAGGCAGAGAAGGGGTTTTCCGGACAATCGGGACGATCGCGATTTTTTGCGGGGCTGTCAGTTATGCTTGGCTGCAATTGAAGAAGAAGAGGAGATCTTCGTCTTCGGTCATTCAATTCCTCGTAAAATGGTTTGATAAACTTCATCAGTTCGCAGGCTATGCGGCCATTTTTCTGATTACCATACACGGGTTTTATTTCCTGGTTCAAGCGGCGGTGAAAAGAGAAACGTACACCGGAATCGCTGCTTTCGCATTGCTGTTGTCTTTAGGTGGATATGGTTTCTTAATCCGGCGTGTGCCCAATAAATACATGCGGAAAGTGCATTTTTTATTGACCACCGCATTTGCCGTCGTCGCGCTAATTCATGCCGGGGGATCGGCTATTGCCGCCGTACTGAGTATAATCGCGTTTTGGGTCCTGATCCGGCTTATAGACCGGAAGACAAAAAAACAGCAAACCAGGAGTTAAAGTGATCATCACCTACGGGGTGATTTTTTTTTCGCAAATGGTGCTTGCTCAAATTATACAGCGGATCGAGCAGGAGGGACACAGGATAGGAAATCATTCTTGGGACCATGACAATCTAACCAAGCTGCCGAACGATAAAGTGCAAAGTGAAATCAATCAGACCGATGCTTTGATAAAATCGAGAGATGATCGAAAGCGGTTTGGGTACGAATTATTTTGACCTTCCTCCATCTGTTGTGGACAATCAGACTATATTCATCTTTACATTTTACTGGAAGGATGCTCAGAAAGGGGAGATAACCGATATTTTTATCATTCAAATTCGTCAGAAATAAAAGTTCAGTAATGAAGATAGAATAAGCGAGACACAATAAGAACTATTGTCTTAATTTTTCCAACAAAACCGAAAATACGATATGAGGAGGCTTATTTATGTCAGTCAATAAACAAATTATTTTAGCAAGCCGACCGCAGGCGATGCCGACTGAGGCAAACTTTTCAATTGTTGAATCTCCTATACCGCAGCCGATACAAGGAGAACTGTTGTTACACACGCTTTATATTTCAGTAGACCCTTACATGCGCGGTAGAATGAACGATCGCAAATCCTATATTCCTCCTTTTCAAGTTGGAGAGGCTATTACAGGTGGTAATGTTAGTCAAGTTGTCGAGTCAAAGAGCGATGGCTTTAAAAAAGGTGATATTGTCGTGAGTAGTTCAAGCTGGGCGCTATATTCTACTGTGAAGGCAACACAAGCAACGAAGATTAATCCAGATTTAGCACCTATATCAACTGCATTAAGCGTTCTGGGCATGACTGGTTTAACGGCTTACTTTGGTTTGTTGGATATCGGCCAACCCAAAGAAGGTGAAACTGTTGTGGTTTCAGGTGCTGCAGGTGCCGTTGGCATGGTTGTGGGGCAGATTGCCAAATTAAAAGGTGCCCGAGTCATAGGTATTGCCGGCTCTGGAGAAAAAATCGATTATTTAGTGAATGAGCTCGGGTTTGATGCTGCCATTAATTACAAAACAAGCACGGATATAGCTGCAGATCTAAAGAAAGCATGTCCGAACGGTGTCGATATTTATTTTGATAATGTAGGTGGAAGTATTTCGGATGCTGTGCTCAGTAATGTGAATAAACACGCACGGATTCCAGTTTGCGGCCAAATCTCCATGTACAATTCAGAGCAGGTGGAGGTAGGTCCTCGTGTGCAAGGCCTATTGATTACCTACAGCGTGATGATGAAAGGATTTACCATTGGTGATTATGCCTCTCGTTTTCCAGAGGGAATTACACAATTAGCACAATGGCTGATGGAGGGAAAACTCAAATATGCAGAAAATATAATTGACGGATTTGAGAACACCCCTCAAGCGTTTCTTGGTTTATTTGCTGGAGAAAATTTGGGTAAGCAGCTTGTTAAGGTAGCAGATCCATCTTAAAGAACGGAATACCCTATATGAAGGAGGTAATGAAATCCTGCGAGTGAGTGAGCATACGTGAGAAAAATCCTTAAAACCGAGGGACGGATACGATAGCTTTATAAAATACCACAGCAGGCTACCGCAGATTTAATCACGGTAGCCTATTCCGCTGTCGTGTAGAATAATGAAATATTTGCCAGGGAATATTACCACCAAGGTGAAGTTATGCGAATGTTGCAAATAAAAAAAGGAGCTTTTGAAAATGGGGATAATAGGGAATTTGATTAGCATACTCATTACAATTTACTTAATAAAGACAACAAAATCTCCAAGAGCATGGAAATTAGCTTTTATTATGACATTCTTATATCTGATTATTTATTTTAATATTGATAAATACTACATCCCATTAAATTACACACTATTTTCTGTTTTCACTTTAATAATTGGTATCATCTATGTAGCCATCTTTTTTAAATTTGTGTTTATAAAATAAAATTCTAATTACTTACTTTTCGTGGCAATAGATATTATTGAAAAAGAGTATTTAGAATCAGACGCCGAATGTGCTAGGATAGTGGCGTAAATAATTAACTTCAGGGTGAAAACCGCCTTTATTTATACGTATATCCGGTCATTAAACGCTAACGGAGAACGGAAAGTTAAATAAATGACATCTGAACAAAACAGGTTGTTTTGCTACCCTCCGAATGTTAAACCCGGAACTCTACGTTATCCCGGGAATAATACATTTTACTTCCATCGATACAGCGTATTCTCACGCTAACCGGCGTAATCTGCTCGATGATTCCACCTTTATCAAGTGGAATGTCGCCGTAATTATCACCGAGACCCCGATGGAGCCAGACGGTAACTGGTCGCTGGAATAACGCGGCCGCTAGTAATTCCACATCGGTCCTTAACCCCTTAATCATAGCTACCAACCGTTAAGAAGATGTAATATCTCCGGTCGAAAGCTGCGCCGTCTACGGATATATAATTTCGATCGTACCCGGTGATTAGACCGCGTTGGAGTAGTTGAACATGATCTGCAGAGATTACTTTAACGGCGACTCTCAGATTGACACAGATATTGCAGTCCTCGTTATTCCTCAATTGCTTTGGGAGTTTTATCATTTATACGACCTTCACTTCTTAAATAACGTTTTCATCTATACCAACTATTCATCATTATTTGAAATTATTCGATATAAAAATCAAATTTCCTTCATTTCGTTTTCCTAGAGGGAACGAAGTGCCTTGGGTATGATGTCAGAAAAGCAATGTTTGTTAAGCTAACGGAAACATAGCGGCGTCGACGCAAAAAGACTGCTGATGCCAATAGAGGAATTACAAGAGAAGGTGCAAAAGAGCCAACAGGGACGGAGAGCGTATATGGGCTTAAGATGGATAGTACCAGTAAGTTTATGTCTTGCGATTATAGCAAGCGTAATGCTGTTTAACAATCCCTTACAAATTCATCAGGAAAAAATGGCAGCTTCTTTTACAGACCGCGAACTTCTTAAAATAATTGATCAAAAAAATCCCGATCCTAGCCGGGAGATGCTCTACAAGGAAAACAGTGGTGAAAACGGTATATTAATATTCACGAAAAAGTTAAGTACTGAGAAACCGGGAATGACTTGGGAAGTCGGATATATAAATTCAAAATCTCAGGGCTGGAACTGGGTAAGCGGTGGAGAAACTTGGATTGATTTTGTGACAATAAACGAATATAACGAAGGGCTAACTAAAGGATTCAAAAGAGCTTTAATCTACAAATATATCAGTTTTAAAGAGGGTGCACCATTTCCATTGATGTTTGGAACCACCATAGATCCACGAATCGCCCAAGTTCGAATAACGGACGATAACGATGTACAACAAATGGCTAAAGTGGTTCGTGACGCACACCGAGGCTATTCTCAACTCAATGGTATGCTTACCTAGCCGATCGAAGGAACACAACATTCAAGGTGGAAGGTATGGACGCAAAAGGCACGGTAATCATTGCAAATCAGGCCCATATCGACAACAACGGTCTCCTGACTAACTGAAGATGGGCTTACAGTCATTAGGAAAGTGGTATGGTAAAGACAGGTCAAAGATCAAACGAGTTATTACGCTAACGGAAAACCGATAGCTCAAAGGACATCCGTACAAAATAATGGTTTTTGTACAAATGTCTAGATTTATGTGGTATTATTTACCATGAGGTTAGATTCCAGTTTGAGTCTGCCATTTATTTTATGAGCTGTGTTGCATCATTAATTATCAAATTCGCCGTAAAACCCCTTGCTTTAGCCATGGGGATATAAGGCAATTTGCTCTGCATCCCTTTAGGGATGTTAAGAGCAAAATTCTTAAATTCTCTCTTTAAAACATGTTAGATAAACTACATTAAACTAACTATTTGTGGTACAATTTACTGTAGGTGATGACATTGAGTAGAAAAGCAGAAAGTAATCATAATATCGTTTTTGATTGTAAATATCATGTTGTTTTTTGTCCTAAGTATCGAAAAAAGGTACTCAAAGAACCAATTGATACAAGGCTAAAAAGTTTGTTTTTAGAGAAGTCTAAAGCGTTAAACACAGAAATCGTTGAAATGGAAATCATGCCCGATCATGTTCATTTGCTCATCAAATGCGATCCACAGTTTGGAATCCACAAAGTAGTGAAACATTTGAAAGGGTACACGTCAAGAGTGCTAAGACTAGAGTTTAACCATCTAAAAAGTAGACTCCCTTCCCTATGGACAAACTCGTATTTTGTTGCAACCGTAGGTACAGTTCAACTGGATGTAATCAAAAAATATATTGAAAGCCAAAAAGAACGAGGTGAATAGTATTGCTTGTTGCCTACAAATACCGAATATACCCAACAAAAGAGCAAAAACAGAAGATACAATTTACTCTTGAACGCTGCCGTTTGTTGTATAACCGGTTACTAGAGGAACGTATTCTTGGCTACAAACAAGAAGGGAAAACACCGAACTACTACGATCAAGCAAACACGTTCAACGAGCGTAAACAACACATTCCGGCATTAAAGCAAGTGCATTCGCAAGTGTTACAGGATGTTGCGAAACGATTGGATAAGGCGTATCAAGCATTTTTTAGACGAGTGAAGCAAGCCGAGACTCCAGGGTTCCCACGTTTCAAACCACAATCGAGGTACGATTCGTTTACCTATCCGCAAGGCGGGTACACAATCCATGGCAATAAAATAAAGCTATCCAAGATCGGTGAAGTGAAAATAAAACTACATCGAGAACTGCAAGGCAAGATGAAAACCTGTTCCATCATTATCAAAAACGGAAAATACTATGCTTGTTTTTCGTGTGAAGTTGAAGCCAAACCTTTGCCTATAACAAACATGAAGGTTGGTATAGACTTAGGACTCAAACACCTTGCAATACCATCTGAAGGAGAACCGATAGAATCACCCAAATATCTTCGTCTAAGTGAACAACGATTGAAACATCTACAACGTGCCGTATCCAAAAAGAAAAAAGGTTCGAAACGTAGAAGCAAAGCTGTACATCAATTGGCGAAATTGCATGAGCATGTAGCCAATCAGCGAAAAGATCATGCGCACAAAGTTTCTCGTAAACTCGTAAACCAGTACCAATTGATTGCTTTTGAAGATTTAAACGTATTAGGGTTGGTTAAGAACCATCATCTTGCAAAAAGCATTGTTGATGCAGGATGGCAGCAACTCGTACAATTCGTGATGTACAAGGCTGAAAGTGCCGGTCGTCAAGTGGTGCAAGTGAATCCATACAACACATCTCAACAATGCTCCAACTGTGGTGAAATCGTCAAAAAAACACTATCCGAACGAACGCATCAATGTTCTTGCGGATACGTTGCAGATCGGGACGTAAATGCGGCGATTAACATACTAAACCTAGCTTTGAAAAACGTATCGTAACCTAAAAAAGACTAGGCTTGGATAGAGCCTCCAAGGAGGGGAAAGGTTACGATCCCCGATGATCTGAGAAGCCCCTGCCTTTAGGCATGGGAGCATGTCACCGGTTGGTTTATTACAATGGATATTGCAAGCATTTATGATAAATCTCACCCAAATGCATTAACCTTTAATTATTGTATACCATGAAAAAGTCCCACTGGCGTTCCAGTTCGATTGATCGTGTTGGAATTGAATAAGAACAAGTGAAGGAGAACAGGTATGAATCGTTTCAGATATTCATCATACATGACAATTTTGATAGTTCTTTGTATGTTTATCGGAGGTTGTGCGATGAACAATGAACCGAAATCCATTCAGACACTCTCCCAAGAATCACCTGCAATGGACAAGAATAATCCATTAATAGCTTCGGAAATTCAAAAAATAACCTTTTATAGTAAATCTCTTAATCAAAATAAAAAAATGAACATTTACCTCCCAAAGGGTTATAGTTCTGCAGTACATTATCCTGTTTTATACCTTATCCATGGGTACACAGGGAATGAGACGAATTGGGTACCCGGAATGGGGATCGATCAAGCTGCGGACAAATTAATCGAGGCGGGGAAAATCGTACCGCTGATCATGGTTTCTCCAGAGCTGGATAACAGCTACGGCATTAACTCTTCTCAAACCTACTCTGTTACCAATCCAGGAGATCCAAACACGACTTATAACGGCATGTATGAGGACTATCTGAACAACGATGTTATTGGATATGTCGATAGTCATTATAGTACATTAGCTACACGCGAGAGTCGTTTCATCGGTGGGATGTCAATGGGTGGATTTATTAGCCTGCATACTGCTTTCTTGCATACCGATCTGTTTAGTAAGGTTGGAGGGAACAGTCCTGCTTTATTCTTGAACGATTGGTCTACAACTGGCGGTGAGAATGGTTTGAAATCTTTTCTTTATCCAACCGATACAGTCCGACAAACCCGTGATCCGCTTATTTTTTCGCAAAATCTAAATTTATCAAATATGAAGGTATACTTGGATTGTGGAGATCAAGATGGCTACAAGTTTTACGAGGGTTCGGAAAAATTATATGGTATTTTAAAAGCTAAAGGAGTCTCCGTTGAATATCACTTAAATAAAGGAAAGCATGATGGGGACTATTGGAAATCGATGGTGGATAATTATTTGCTTTTTTATGTTGGGAAATAACTTGCTCAACAGCTTGCCGCGTCAAAGTTTGTGATTCAACGAAGAGGCTTTCCTGTCAAAAAGGAAAGCCTCTTCGTTGAGCTAACGGGCAGTTATATTAAATTAAAGATGAATAATTGAATATAAATTAAGTGGAGGATTATATATAGATGGGAGTGAACACCGGCTTGAATATATTTTCTATGCTTTGTCTCAGTTTAGTTCAGGTGAGTCTAAAGAGTCTGTTTGCACACTCATAAATGCAATACTGCTTCTTTCCCCTGACACTGTTAAACCTTTTGCCAGAGGTCTTCAGTATTATGCAGATGAATTAAAATGATATATGGAATTTTATACTTTTTTATGCGTCAGCTCTGCTTGATCCCCTGATCACTTGACACAACATCATTTATTGTATTATGGTTAAGATACCATATGGTGTCATATATAATATAGAGGAGAGGCTGATGATGAACGCAAGCGCATCAACGTGTGATGTTTACCATGCTGTTGCCGATCCGACCCGTCGCAAGCTCATTCGCCTGTTGGCGGACGCGGATGAACTGCCGCTCAACCAGCTGACGGTGCATTTTTCAATGGGCCGCACCGCGGTTGCCAAGCATTTGACGATTTTGAAGGAAGCTGGCATCGTAACCGATCGCAAAGTCGGCCGGGAAACGCGCAACCGCCTGAACCCCGTGCCGCTGAGAGAAATTGAAGACTGGTTATCTTACTACGAAAAATTCTGGACAACAAATCTGCAAAAATTAGACCATTTATTAATGGAGGAACAACAATGAGCAAGGATCTTTCACTGGATTATCAATTTAACAGTTCCATAGAAAAAGTATGGGCCGCCCTTACTGATTCGGATACGTTGGCCAAGTGGGTCATGGACAACGATTTCAAACCGATTGTCGGCCATCGTTTTCAGTTTCGTCAGCAACCGTATGGTGATTGGGACGGCATCATCCATTGCGAAGTGCTGGAAGTGGACGAACCGCACCGTTTGTCCTATACCTGGGTCAGCGGAGGAGAGAACACTACGATGATCTGGACATTGCAAGTAGATAAAGACGGAACTGTTCATCTGCATCTTGATCAAACCGGCTTCAGCAAAGATCAAGCTCTTGGAGGAGCAAAATACGGCTGGATGAGCATGTGCGGACAGCTTGAAAAAGTGTTGGCCGATTTGTAATACAATCTGATACAGAAATTCACTGCTTTGTTCGCACTAATGAAGCAAGATTGCAATGAAAGATGAACCTTGATTGACTCGAATCAACATATACCGAAACGGCTTAGTTTTTGTGAAATGATAAAGAGGAAAAGGGAGAGATAGAAATGTCCTATACCGTTGATTTTAATAATGTGTCTACGGTTGGTTTAGAGTCTTCACCTGTAGTAGAAGCGCTTGCTGGTTTACGTGCTAATGAAGCCCGTTACTTCATGAACAAATACAAACATGAATTTACGGTTGTACCAGCTAGTGAAAGCCAGGAGACCCTTGATTATGTGAACCGAATTTTGAAAGAAGAACGTGATATTGAGTTTGCAGCCAAACCTTTAGAAACGTCGAGCTTTCAAGTGGAAAATATCAAAATGGCCTACGTTTTTTATGAGGATGGTCTTGTGGTCAACGTCATGATTGATGAGCCTAAGAAGCGGGCCGTTGGTTTTAAGCTTTCTGAGGGGATGGAGGTACCAAAGGAGTTAGAAGTGAAGTTTAAGTTTGCTAGGCAGAAATCTAAACTAGCTGGAACAATCCGGGGCTCGTTTTTTGTAATTAAAGGACAATATTAAAGTAAGCAAAAGCGCAAACAGCGGTGGGATCCGATCCATCGCTATTTCGTTTGCACGCCGCGCTGCACTAAAGGGCAGTTTAATGCAGCATAATAATTCCAAGTTCTTCTTTGAATTTATTAAATCACTAAAAATCTGGGTCACTCATGAAAAATGTGGAATGTTGACATTTTCGTATGATTTCTCGCAGCTTCAATAATGCGCAAACCTTAAGGAAGTCGGGAAAGTTCATTGAACTAACGGATACAAGAGTTAAGTATTATTACGCAATGGAGCTGCTACGGAACGAGTGATAGCTCCATCAAGCTAAGGGCAGAATAGTACAAATTGCTTTTGAAATACCGGGTAACAACCTTTGAATTTCATAAATCTTGTACTTTTATCCTTCTTCATCTAAAGTAGATGGATATATATGATCTAGAGGTGAAGAGATGGCATACCGGCTATTACGGTATTTTATTTTTTTTCTTGGTTTAACTTTCTTTGGATTAGGGAATGCGATTGCGGTGAAAGTTCAATCTTTGGGGCTGCATCCATGGGAGGTATTAAACGTCGCCCTGTTCCATCGGTTCGGGTTCACGATTGGGACGTGGAGTGTCATATGCGGCTTAGTACTTGTGCTGATCGCCTTCGTCGTTGATAGGAAGTATATTAACATTGGTACGTTTTTAAATACCTTGTCAATCGGCCCGATCATGGATTTCTTTTTGCATCTCAACATTCTTCCTCATGAAACGGATCATTGGTGGTTGAATCTACTCATCTTGTTGATGGGTATCATCATAACTGGCATTGGCGGAGGCATCTATGTGGCTGCGGGAATCGGGGCCGGTCCTCGGGATGGTTTCATGCTTTCCATTTCGGAAAAAACCGGGTTATCGGTCAGCCGGGCAAGAATCGTTGTCGAGAGTATCGTCTTGATTATCGGCTTCATCCTTGGCGGTCCAGTGTTTATTATGACGTTAGCATATACCTTTATTCAAAGCCCGATCTTTCAATTTTCCATGAAGCTGATGCGTTCCTATATCGCTAGTCTGGATCGGAAGCAAAAGGGACAATTTGAGATTCCGTTATAATTGGAAGGAGGATGCCCTTTATGGGCAACCTCCTTTTTCTAATCAGTTATTCCACGACGGAAACGATAGTCGAAACATTGAAAAGGTACCGCGAGACACCCCTTCGCTGCACTAACTGGCAGAATTGCGTAATAACAAATGATAAATTAAACGAGAATAACATGTAGGGGGATTTTAATTGAATTTCATATAATTTCATATGAAAGTGCTGGTCCGGCAGCTATGCACAATAAAATGGCGGGAACAGTCACAGCCGTAAAATAATCCAATGAGAAAGAAGGCAATTAAAATGAAAGCTGCAATATGCACAACATACGGGCCACCCAGCGTCATTCAGATTCAAGAGGTTGAGAAGCCTCCTGTAAAAGACAACGAGGTGCTAATTAAAATATATGCAACGACCGTAACACCCGGCGATTGCGTGGTGCGAACGAGCAAGATGTGGGCAATGAGACTGCTCTTTGGTATAAGAAAACCAAGAAAACCGATATTGGGCAGTGAATTATCGGGAAAGATTGAGGCCGTGGGCAAAAACGTGAAAAAATTCAAACCGGGCGATCCTGTCATTGCTTATAACGGGATGAAATTCGGTGCACACGCTGAATATATTACCCTTTCCGAACATGCGGCATTGACCATCAAACCGGAAAACATGACGTATGAGCAGGCGGCAGCTATTGCTTTTGGAGGAACGACCGCCCTGTACTTTCTTAGAAAAGGAAACATTCGCAAAGGCCAAAAGGTGCTCATTTATGGTGCTTCCGGGTCAGTAGGCACTTCGGCCATACAGCTCTCCAAGCGTTTTGGAGCGGAGGTTACCGCAGTATGCAGCAGCAAAAATTTTGAGTTGGTTACATCCCTGGGAGCGGATCACGTCATTGACTATACGAAAGAAGATTTTACGAAAAATCGGTATGACCTTATCTTCGATGCCGTTGGAAAAAGCTCAAAATCCCATTGCAAAGATGCACTATCAGTGGGCGGCAAATATATTTCGGTTTCACACGGAATTGCAAAAGAAAATGTTGAAGACTTGAAATTCCTTAAAGAACTTGCTGAATCCGGAACATTAAAAGCAGTCATCGATCGCTGCTATCCTTTTGACCAAATTACTCAAGCTCACGAATATGTTGAAAAAGGACACAAAAAAGGAAATGTTGTGATCCTAATAGAGCCGGATATTCTACGCTAACGGAGAACAAGAACTCAATAAACTACAATACGACGTTGCCGCGGGATCGATCGGCAACCCGCTCAGCTAACGGAGAACGTTAGTTAAATGACGGAAGGGCTGCCGCTGGCGGCCCTTCGCTATGCTAATGGGTAGTAAAGTTCAATAATAATGGATATTTTTATGAGTAAACTGTAAAATATGGAGAAACCAAGGCAGGTGGTGAGGTTAGAAAATTTTGAATTTTATATGGAATTGGGGTTGATATTTGTGAAACGATTTCTGTGGTTATTTATAATTATTTTAGCCACGCTCTTTTTCAATGGTTGTTCAAATAAGGACATTGCTATGGTTGACCGTATTTATGTTCCCGATGGATATCAAGAAAAACTTTCACAAATGGGTTTAACTGAAGTGCATCCATTCCCTTATTTTAGTCAACACAAATATCCACTTAGATTGTCTTACGAAGAAATTTTAAATAAATATGAATCATATGGTTATTCGGTTAAGAATGATATAAATAATTTACATTTGTTTTTCATGAATAACCAAATTATATGGTCGTACAATGGCAACGCAAAGCAAATTAGATTAAATATTCTAGGTGAATTGCTGTAAAAAATCGTCTTTGCTAAGCGGAAACGATAGCTCAATAAAGGACATATGAACAAAACACCCAATTGTATACATATGTCTCGATCCATCGCTTCAAAAAAGGAATTCGAGTTCGAATCACGAATATAAATAAAGCAATGCTTAAAATTTCATATCGTCAAACTAGGTCCCTTGTGAAGACAAGGGGTAACAGGGAATCGGGTGTAAACCCCGAGCGGTCCAGCTCTTGTTCTGGATGCATGCCAAGGAGCGAGGACATTTCATGCCACTGTTGTTTTTGGGTGCAGGATCTTAAAGAGGCGGCTTTGTTTGTAAGGGGCCTCCTCTTTTTTTCTTGAAGCATGATTGGAAAGGAGCTGGTAATAATGGATCCAATGCATCAAGCTGCAGGATTTTTTGATCTCTGGAATCCTGTGCTTTTGCTCTTGGTTGTAGTAGTTGGGTTTGTATATGGTAAGCTGGCTAACGTAATTAAAGGTGCCGAGCCGGTAAGTTTGCGTCAAAGCTTGCATTTTATACAGGTTTAACGCTCTTTTATATCGGGCAAGGCAGTCCTATTAACTATTTCGGACATCACTATTTGTTTAGTATTCATATGCTGCAGCAATCGATTTTGTATTTGACGGTGCCCATCTTCATATGGACGGGAATTCCGGAATGGATGCTTAGGCCCTTGGTTAGAAATCGATCGGTGCTTGCACTGTTATCTTTTTTCACCAAGCCGTTAATTGCTATATTCATGTTTAATATCCTACTATCGATCTATCATATGCCGTTTATTATGGATGGCTTAATGGAGCACTCCTTATGGCTGCTTGGCTATCACTTGGTACTCCTGGTTACAGCGTTCCTCATGTGGTTCCCGGTGTTTGGTCAGCTACCTGAGCTCATCGGCTTTGTGATTTGAAGAAGATTGCGTATATCTTCGCTAACGGGGTTATCCTTACACCCGCATGTGCTTTGATAATTTTTTCAGGCAGTCTGCTTTATGATATGTATACCCATGTTACGGTGCCTTTTGCCCATTTATCCCCCTTAGACGATCAGCAGCTGGGCGGAGTCCTTATGAAGATCATTCAGGAAATTGTTTATGGTTCGGTGCTTGCGTATGTTTTCTTCAAATGGTACCGCAGGGAACGACTGACGGAACATGTCGAATATCCGCAGGGCTACGAGCCCCAAGAAGGTATGAATACTCCTCCAGGTAACTGGAATCGGGCATGACGGGATCTACTGATGTAAACGTTAGTTGAATAACGATCCATAAAAAACGAAGGAGCTGCCGCCGCAGCTCCTTTTACTTCTTCACAAAATAAGTGATTTTATACATATGTCCTGGTTAGTTTGAATTGCACCGCGCGCCGGGTTCCGGTTCGATCTTAATCCTTCAAGTTGTTCTGATAAAAGGATCGGTTACGGCCATTCCCTAACAAAAAGCCAATAACGTACGTTAATTCGACGGTAAAGGGAAAGTGGTAAAATAGGGCCTTTCTGTTCAAAATATGGGGTTTTGTACATATGTCTTCACGTTTCATGAAACTTTCAGCAAGCCCTACTTTAAAGCCTACCAGATAGCGGCACAAAAAAAATTTGTCCAGTTTGAGGCCCGACGTATTGAATTGGACCACTTTGAGTTCCCTCATATGGATAAGACCCAGGGTAATAGGGTGGATACGTTATCATTGGATACTGCCCGGGATAATGGTTTGGGTACTGTCCAGGGAACAAACTTGGGAATTGACCATATGGAAAAGCGAAAGGGTTATAAGCCATTAACTAATACCTCCAATTCTTGAACTACACCATCAGTCTACGGGATATCAGTCATGTCCCGACAGGGGTATTTACCCAATTCCATTAAAGCGTAAAGCAAGCATAGTCTGAAGGAATCACGATTAATTATCAAAGCATTCCTTAGGCATGCCCAAGGATAAAGCCTTTGAGTAGGGAAACACCCGAAAAGGGTATTGGCGAACTGCAGGAAGTCCGATTTTGCAACGTGCATTGGATAATCAATACTGGAATCTAATGGGCTTAGAGTAAAGAAAATCCGCTGTTCATGCGTCTTAACGTCCTTAGCGTATAATTTCGTCAAAATGTTGGCTGAACCCCATGCTATGGGCTGAACCCCTTTTATTGCTACAATGAAACAAGTGATGATCGAGGTCGATCATGAATAAGTCGCAGAAAACAGGCCGCCTTTTCTGGGTATTTATCCAGGGTACAAACACCCATTTCCTCCCTCTGGCATACGATGTATCAAAGTTTTTTATAGGAAACCAAAGGTTTCTTAATACATGCATGCTTGGAGGAGAAGGTATGGAGCTATTAAACGTTTTGGAAAAAACATTCACTGCCGGGAACAAACTCACTATGGAGGAATTAAAAGAAAAAGTCATCTCACTCGGAGATTTAGTAAAGGAAGTCCTAGCTTACTGCACAGAACCTAAAAAGCTGCCCTACGGCAGAAATGTGCTGCTTTTGAACGACGATTATGAAATTATCGTCGTTTATTTGCCTGGGAATCGGGCTACGGCGATACATGACCATGGCGAGTCCATGGGATGCACATTCGTTGTTCAAGGCGAGTTTTTGAACAGGTCGTATTTGGCGAATGAATACGGGTATCCGGGGCAAAACAATGAATCCCTTATCAAAGAAGGAGATATTTTGGAGGTGCCTTACGGGCAAATCCATGAGATGATTAACCCGCGAAAGGAAGCCATGATCTCGCTGCATGTTTACACTCCGGCATTGCGCAGCATCAAAGTGTACACTCCTTATTGCGAAGTGCTGGATTATGTGATTTAAACAGCGATAGCTCAATATAGGACATTTGTATAAAACACTAGATTTTATACATTTGTACTGCTGGGCGTTGAGCTAACGGGCAGGATAGTTCAATCACCGCCTCTAATAAAGGCGGTGTTATTTTGAACGCAAATCAACATTTAACGCCTAGCACAAAAAAAACGGACCGTTACTCTTTCACAGTCCGTTCATTGTTGTAACTCATCACGCTCTCTTCAAAGCAACACTAACGGGACACGCAATCGCAATAAAAATAAGTAGGCAGCCGGCCAGATTGAGCGGTTGCCTTTGTTCAACTACCATGAAAATTCATCGAAGTGACATCTAAAAAAGACAAAACCAAAGAGGGGTGCAGTTCTTTAGTTTTTTAAAGGTGCAGCACCGGAGTCAATTAATTATCCTGGATACCGTAAAATCAAGAAACCTCAGTGATCGAAACGGTATATCCCAAGCTTTAACGGGGAAACTAGGTCAGGACGGTCAATTTTGTTGGCAAAACTGAACCATCCATAGTCTGGCATCATTGTTACTCCTACCTGAGAAATCAAGATTTACTCTCAGTATGAGTCATCCCCCACTGAGCCATTGCCTGCATGACAGGTATAAATGTTCTACCGTAATCGCTTAGTGAGTATTCCACTTTTGGTGGGACTTCCGGAAAGACCTTTCTCACGATTAACTTATCGCTTTCCAATTCTCTGAGTTGTTCAGTTAACATTTTGCGAGTAACTTGCGAAATGGAACGCCCGAGTTCATTAAAGCGTTTTGTACCATTAACTAGATTCCAAAGAATAAGGACTTTCCACTTCCCCCCGACTACCGAGAGGGTTGCCTCCACAGGACATCCACTCATATACAACACTCCATTGGTTACGAATTGGGTACTACGTTACTTTAAAGTTCGTACTTACTAATTTGTTTTTTAATTAGTATATTATATCTCGAAAGAAATTATTTAATGAAAGAGGAGGACATCAAATGAGCAGAGAACAACGTAAGGCAGTGGATGCAATGCTACGGCACCCACGACCGTCCAACCCACAAACCATCGAGGAGATGCGAGCAAGCTTTGCTGCCATGATGGCGACTTTTAGAGTACCTGAGGGTGTGCGGACCGCACCGACGAACCTAGGTAATCGGCCCGGTGTGCTCGTCGAACCCGAACGGGCTGCCCATCCGGGAACGATCCTCTACTTTCATGGCGGCTGGTACGTGTTAGGTTCTCCCAACACTGCCATGTCTCTCACCGCGAACCTCGTCAGCAGGACCAGTATCCGGTCTATCTCGCTCGACTATCGTCTTGCTCCGGAACATCCGTTCCCTGCGGCGCTAGACGATGCGCTCGCCGCCTATCGCGCGCTTCTGGACAACGGAGTCGAGGCCACGTCTATCGCGTTCGCAGGTGACTCTGCCGGTGGTGGTATCGCTGTCTCGACTTGCCTCATGGCACGGGACGCTGGTCTGCCGATGCCAGCAGCAGTGGTGGCGTTCTCGCCAGTCTTGGATCAGACTCACTCCGGAGCGAGCAGGGATAGCAAGGCTGGGATCGACCCGTTCTTCACCCGTGAGGGCATTGCCTACACGGATGCGATGTACCTCGCTGGACAGGACCCGAATCAGGAACTCCTGAGCCCCGCCACGCTCGCCGATCTCACCGGATTCCCTCCGCTCCTGCTCCAGGTCGGAACCAACGAGTTACTCCTTGACGACTCCACGCAGATGGCCGACCGTGCACGGGCAGCAGGCGTGGACGTGATCCTCGATGTTACCGCCGACGTCCCGCACGTTTTCCAGGCGTTCGCCGGTGTCCTCGATGAAGCCGATCAAGCTCTGGACCGTGCTGCGCTTTTCCTCACTCAGCATCTCATATGACGAGGCGTCCGATAGTCGAATCTCAACTAACGGTGACGTTAACGGGAACCGTTCAAAAAACAGCGGCTGGAAGACCAATTAGCTGATTGCACTAACGAGAAATGATAGTGAAAATGAGCAGACTGCCGCGGTGGTCTGCTTTGTCATTGAAGTAACGGGCAGTTTAGAGTGAAAATAATGTATCTGATACGTAGAGAAAAGTAAATGTCTTTAATAAAGATAAGAACTTTCTTATGTATACTTAATCATAGCCGGAACGAATAGGTCAGCAACAAAAGGAGATCCATACGTGATGAAATCTGACCGCATAAAATTACCGCCGGGATTTTGGGCGGGATTACAACAATTAGGAATTGCCCCACACGACGTAGCTCGCAAAGCGCGGCTGCCGCTCACCATTATTACAGAACCAGCTGCAGTCACCGCCGCCCAATATTTCAGAATCTGGCAAGCATACTCTGATCTCGTTGGTGACACGGCCATCGGAATCATCAAGCTTGTAACCGTCTTTGAAACGACACAATACCCACCGACCGTCTTAGCGACCTACCATGCTCGTGACTATCGCGACGCCCTTAACCGAATGGCCCGGTACAAACAACTGTGCCCTCCCGAAAGCTTGCGTATAACCGAAGAGGGCGAACGCTGTACAATCGAATTAGAATGGATGCGTAGCGAGCAACCCGGACCGCCAGTGTTGGTTGGCACCACGCTGGCCTTTCTTCTTGAGCTTGGGCGACGGGGCACGGGCCAGCCTTTAACTGCACGATCCGTGGAATTTTCTCACTCGATGGGCGATGTAAAGGCCCTTCAAGCTTACTTCGGGTGCCCTATCCGGATTGGTGCAACCAATAACCGATTGACGCTGCATCGAAGAGATCTGGACCGCCTCTTTATTTCATATAACAAAGAGTTGTTGGAGATCCTAACTCCCGTCTTGGACCGATCATTGGATGAACAGCGCAGCCGTTCAATCCCCGAGATGGTCAAATGGATCTTGAAGCGCAGCCTAACCGGAGGGCGCCTTGACATTCGGGCTGTGGCGAGTGAGTTGGGCATGAGCGATCGTACCCTGCAGCGCCGTCTTACTAACGAAGGGACAACTTTTAAGCAGCTGTTGTCACAGGCTCGGCATGAACAGGCACGAGAATACTTAGCAGACCCCAAGCTCGATATAAAAGAAGTGGCTTTCTTAATTGGATATGAAGACCAGAACTCGTTTTACCGCGCCTTTCGCCTTTGGGAAGGCAATACTCCTTCAGATTGGCGTTCCGAATATTTAGGGGCAAACCCGCCGTCATAGAATCCCCAACCTAACCCGTTCTACATAGGGATAGCATTTTCCGGGTTTCATTATTTGGCGGGTTAAACAAGAAATTTGGCGTTGTACGCTAGTTACCGAACAATCCAAACAAAGTAATATAATCTCTATCCGGAGCACAAAATCAGCTTGCCGCGAATGACAACAAAGGAGAATATGTTATGGATATGGGATTAAGCAGCAAAACAGCTTTAGTAACTGGATCGACGAAAGGTATAGGGAAAGCAATTGCCATTGAACTTGCAAGAGAAGGCGTCGATGTCCTCGTTAATGGACGGAATAATGAAGATGTAGAACTAACGGTAAATGAATTGAAGTCGGAGTTCCCGTCCACTTCTCCTCAGAATGCTACAGCCGATATTGTGGATATGCAGCAAAGAGAAGCTTTATTTGAGAAATATCCCCATGTTGATATTCTGGTTAACAATATGGGTATTTATGAAATCATGTCATATGAGGACGTTGACGATGAAGTATGGGAAAAATACTTTCGAACGAATGTCCTTGCCGCTAATGGATTATCTAGATTTTATTTGCCTAAAATGTTGAAAAACAATTATGGACGAATAATTTTTATTGCAAGTGAAGAAGCGATTATGCCCTCAGGGCAAATGCCTCAGTATTGTATGACCAAATCTATGTTATTATCACTGTCAAAAAGCTTATCTAAACTAACGATAGGAACGGAAGTCACATCCAATACGATCATGCCAGGACCAACGCTTTCCGAAAATGTATATCAAATCATTGAAAGTTTGTTTCCTGATGATATGGCATTTTCGGATAAAGAGAAAAAATTTATGGCTGCAAACCTGCCCCAATCCGAAATACAGCGGTTTATCAAGCCTTTTGAAATAGGCAGGCTGGCTGCATTCGTATGCAGCCCTTATGCATCCGCATTTAAAGGTTCTCCAATCCGTATGGACGGGGGCATGGTGCCTACAATTTTTTAACATAAACTCTATTTCGACTGTTGAAGGTTTAATAACTGCGTAACAACAGGAAGCTCCTATATATTATCGTAGCAATATTAAGCTAACTGATAACGATAGTGGAGGAGCTTGCTTGGTGCAGTTCCTCTTTTCTTATTGAAGTAACGGGCAGGATTGTGGATAATACCTGTTACAAATTGTCAGCATTTGTGGGCATACTACCACTGAGAAATATATTGGGAGAGATTACCTAAATGCAAATACGAATATTTTCGTTATTACTCTTACTTAGCTTGAACATGTTTACGGCTAATTTAGTTTACGCAAAAGATGCGTCCGCTGAAAAATTAGTTACAAGTTACATCAAATCAATAAATGAAAAGAATTGGTCTGACATCCCTGGTTTGTGGGTTAAGGGTCAACGGGATGAATTGATTGATTTTTTCAACAACAAGCAAAATAAAAAACAAATGGTTGGTATATTCAATATCAAAAAAGCTCATCTTGTCGCTTCGAAGCAAATACCCTATGAATACGGACAGATTTATTTACCTTCTCGTTATATCGAATCATTTAACGCTCCTCAAATTTTTTATGTGGCTGTTGACTTTAAAGTATATAAGGAGGACAAATATCACATAAACGGAGTGAACTACTTCTTTATCGTAACTGCTATTGAGGATGGCAAAAGAAAAATTGTCTTAACTCCACTTGTTCCAGTTAAATCGTTAATTAGCGACGGATACGGGTTCGGTACACTTGACGAAAAGACTTTTGATGAACGGAGGCTAAAATTCGTTCAGTAAAGACTAATTTTATGCAGACGTTGGACGGGTACGATAGTTGAGGAGCTGGATTTGCAGGCAGCTCTTTTTCATTGCTCTGCTAACGGGCAGATTTCTTTAGTTACAAATAAAGGAAAAGGGCTAAACTGATACTTTCTTTATCAAAACGAAACTTTCCCTATACTCTTGGTAAGTCAGTATAGTACCATACTACTTGTTACTGAAAAATTTACCAGTACTGGAGGGTATCTAAATATATGAGAATCAACTTGCAAGAATGGATTCAGGAAGCCGATTTGGTGAGCATGCAAAAGGCAATGACTACGGGTGAATGCACTTCCGAAGCCCTCGTTCTTGCATATATCGAACGTATTCATAGGTATAATCCTTTGATCAATGCCGTATTAGAGATCAATCCAGATGCGCTTGAAATCGCAAGGAATCTTGACCTTGAGCGAAATACAACAGGTAGTAGGGGGCCGCTGCACGGAATTCCAATCCTGCTCAAGGATAACATCGATACGCACGACCGGATGCATACGAGCGCTGGTTCAATCGCATTGGCTGAATCGTTTGCTCCTGAAGATTCGTTCATAGCCGCAAAGCTGCGCGCTGCCGGCGCAGTTCTTCTAGGTAAGGCAAATATGACCGAGTGGTCGAATTTTATGTCCAACCGTATGCCAGCTGGATACAGTTCCAGAGGCGGATATGTGTTGAATCCATATGGACCTGGCAAGCTCTTCGTCAGCGGGTCAAGTTCAGGATCGGCTGCAGCCGTAGCGGCAAACCTGGCAGCAGCTGCGATCGGAACAGAAACCGCAGGTTCGATTATTGGGCCGGCCAGCCAACACTTTCTCGTCGGAATAAAGCCTACTGTAGGGTTTGCGAGCCGCAGCGGCATTATCCCGATCTCCATAAGTCAGGATACACCAGGACCAATTTCCAGAACAGTCACTGATGCAGCGATTCTACTCGGGGCAATCGTCGGGATTGACGAAAACGATAAGGCAACATGGACTAGCCCACATCGTACTTTACATGACTATACAACTTATCTCGACCGAGACTTTCTGCGTAAAGCTCGTGTTGGGATTCCCAGACATTACTATCGGTCGTTGGATGAAGAAAGACTTTCCATCATGGAATCCGCCATCGATGTTCTGCGTGAGCAAGGTGCTACAGTTATCGATCCTGTGGACCTCTATTTGGAACAGCAGCCATGGAACAATGATGTTATCTGTTACGAATTCAAAACAGGCCTGAATCGCTACTTATCGAAATTGAACTCGGATATGCCCGTGCATTCTCTTCAAGAACTGATTGCTTATAATCAGAAACACGCTGCTTCCGCATTGAAGTTTGGCCAAGACAATCTGATTCGCTCGGAACAAAATGCGCTAAACGAGACAACCTATCAATTTAAACGTCAAGAATATAACCATTCGGCTGTAACGCAAGGGATTGAGTATGCACTAGACCAACACGGCTTAGATGCATTAATGTTACCCGGTGACATTGATGGCATGTACATTGCTGCCCGGTTAGGGTATCCTCTTATTGCGGTGCCCGCCGGTTATTCAGCAAAAGGAACAATTGATGTGGATGGCGATTCGACACAGGGTCCATTTGGTGTTGTCTTTTCCGGGAGGGCTTTCAGTGAGCCCACACTAATCAGCATCGCCTATAGTTTTGAGCAGGCAACACTTTTCCGTCGTCCGCCAGATCTGGGTGAATTGATGTAAGTACTGTTTCCCAATGACACCATTAGACTTAACAACTACGTACTGACCATGTCAGTGCATTGGACTTAACCATCGTGATTACGCTAACGAGGAACGATAGTTGAAAAAAAAGGAGACAAAATCAGTCCGTTTTTCAGTGGCCGAGGATGCCGTGATGATCACCGACGGAGGGGGCAAAGTGAGGGGGTGGCGGTCAATCCGATCGGCCGGCCGCTGCCGGAGCCGGCGGCCGTTTACGGGGACGGCTGAGCCCGCGGATGCAGAGGACGGACGTATGTTTGCCCTGCATGTCGCACCGTCATCCGATGCCGAACGACCGAGACAAGCCTTTCCACTCGACCGGGTTTATAGTATGCTAGCCATATAAGGGAAGAGAGGGAATCTATGATGAAACAACTGATCGTCGGAGACGCCATGAATGAGCTGGCCACTACGCGCCGCATCCTGGAGCGCTTGCCCGAGGAGCATATGACGTGGAAGCCGCACGTGAAATCGATGACGTTGGGCGGGCTGGCCACGCACCTGATCAACCTGCTGAACTGGCAAGTCGCGATTTTTCTTTACCCGGAATTCGATCTTTCGACCGTGCCGCTTCGGCGGGAACCTTTGGAAAGACGCGAAGACGTGCTGGAGGAATTCGACGCGAACATCGTCAAGCTTGAAAAGCTGTTAGCCGAATGCGACGAGAAAACGCTCGGCGAGGAATGGACCTTGCGGAACGGTGACCATATCATCCTGCGCCAACCGCGGGCGATCGCGCTTCGCACCTTCGGATTAAGCCACATGGTCCACCACCGGGCGCAGCTCGGGGTTTATTTGCGGCTTCTCGATATTCCGGTGCCGGGCCTCTACGGTCCCTCGGCCGACGAGGAAGGCAAATGAACTAAGACGCGCCGAAAAGACGCAGGGCATCGGCATGACCGCCGGTACTCTGCGACTGTTTTTTCGTATCAGGGGTGCATATGCAGGTGATAGAATGTCGTCTGAATGTTTGTTGTTGTCGGGTGACAAGAACTTGTACTCATTCCCGACGAAGCAATCTTGAGGATAAAATAAAACAGTTGATATCCGCTCAGCTAACTGGCAGTATAACGCAACATGACGGAATTGACACTAATCATAATGGAATATAGACTGGTAAAAAAGATGGTCTTGATATGAATAACTGGACAGAATACATTAAGGAGAAAAATCATGGTGAGTTTCGGTACTTTGTTAGCTTTTTCATTAGTTTCGCTTGGTATGGTTTGTTCTCCTGGTCCTAACATGATATACCTAATTTCTCGTTCTATTACGCAAGGGCGATTGGCTGGGATTATCTCTCTTCTTGGCGTCATGCTTGGCTTTCTTGTTTACATTATTGCAACAATGTTAGGGCTGACGGTTCTTTTTACTGCGGTTCCATTTGTTTTCGAAACAGTCAAGCTCGCAGGTGCTGCCTACTTACTCTGGCTTGCTTGGAATGCCATCAAGCCTGGAGCTGCATCTATTCTGTCGCCTCGAATTCTTTCTATTGACCCGCCAAAGAAGTTATTTCTGATGGGTTTCATGACCAACCTGCTCAATCCCAAGATTGCTATCCTCTATGTGTCACTACTTCCTCAGTTTGAAGATCCTGCACGAGGATCACTGTTAATTCAGAGCGCATCTTTGGGTCTTATTCAAATAACCGTTAGTTTTACTGTCAACCTCTTGATTGTGCTTACAGCTAGCAGGATTGCTGCTTGGTTTGGTATGCGTCCTACGTGGTTACGGGTGCAGCGTTGGCTCATGGGAAGTGTCTTGACTGGTCTTGCTATACGTATTGCTTTTGAACGCAGACAGTAAGGTAATGATTATAAAGCTGTTAATTACGTTCTCGGAAAACAAGAACTAAATAAAGGCTATTCGGAATTTGTGGTGGAAAAGCTCTTCGCGACATTGTTAATAAAATCGGATTATATGGTTGAAAATTCTTGGATAACTCTCCTCCGGACAATAAGAATCGTTGCATGAATTTTCATTTTTTCAACATAAGGAGAGCGAGACAGCCACCACTGATGTGATTTCCAGATTCGCTCACCACTGGAAGCGAAGTTCGGATCAAGAATGTCATTGCAAATTGGAGTCAAATCGTATATTATGGACATTGTAGGTCCATATTAATATTAATCTTAGGAGGGAGGAGGGAAACATGCAGTTCTCCAAAAGTACAGATTACGCCCTGCACGCCTTGATTCATTTGGGTCACTCGGAGCGTCGCAACAACATCGGAATCAAGGAATTATCCACGACACTTGGCGTTTCGGAAAGCTATTTATCCAAAATCATGTCCAAGCTGAGACAGGATGGAATCGTACGTGCGGTGCCGGGGGCGAACGGAGGTTACGAGCTTGCACGTCCGGCCGAACAGATAACTTTTCTTGATGTTATTCAAGTGATAGAAGGAAGACAACAGATGTTTGAATGCTCAAATTCAAAATCACAGCAGCATCGGTTGTTAGCTGAAGAGGGGAATGCACAGCAAGATCAAAAACATCCAGGAAAGAGCGAATGTTTAGTTGAGAAGGTGATGGACGGCGCGGAACAGCATCTGTATCAATACTTGCGGGAACACACGATCCAGTCGGTACTGGATGAGGCTTTCAAGCGTTGCAACCATGAAGTAAACAAGAAGTGATGTACTTTTTGTGTTTTAATTATGGATATTCTAGATCTATGGAGGTGCATTTTATAAATGGAAAAACAACTTTTCGATGTGGCAATTATTGGCGGCGGACCGGCTGGGTTGAACGCCGCCCTAGTGCTTGGGAGGGCAAGGAAAAAGGTTGCTGTAATCGATGAAAGCCGTCCCCGCAACGCTGTGACTCGCGAGGTCCACGGATTTCTTACCCGCGACGGGATCAGTCCGAGTGAGTTTCGGCGAATTGCGAAAGAAGAGATCAGCGCCTATCCCTCCGTATCATTCGTGGCGGATACGGCGGTGTCGATCGTGGGAACCGACGGCCAGTTTCAAATTGAGACGGAGCAGGGACAAACTTTTGCAAGCAAAAAGGTATTGTTTGCCGTCGGCATGAAGGATCGGCCGCTCAACATTCCGGGACTGGCGGAGGTATACGGGAAGAGCGCTTTCGTCTGCTAGTATTGCGACTGCTGGGAGTTAAGGGATCAGCCGCTTGTCATCATTAATAGGGGGTCTGAGCTTATGCATTTCGCTCCACTCATATCCGGATGGACGAACCGTTTTACCGTCTGCACGAATGGCCCCGATGAACTGACAGATGCCGAGCGCGAGGAGCTCCAGCGGAAACATGTGCCTCTGTTCGACTCGCCGATCCGGCACATCGACTCTAGCGACGGGATCGTTCGGCAAGTCATTCTCGAAGACGGGACGACCGTTCCATGCACGGGGATCTTTTTCAAACCGGATCTGGTTACAGGATCGGACTTGCCACAAACGATCGGATGCGAGATTACGGAATGGGGGGCGATCGTTGTCGATGAATTCGGAAAAACGAACATTCCGGGCGTATATAGCGCCGGGGATTCAGCATCGCGAATGCATCAGGCCATAGCTGCGGCTTCGATGGGCGCATTAGCCGCCGCGGTCATTAACGGTGAACTGAATACAGAGGCTTGGGGGAAAAACGGATGATCGATTTAAATAATATAAAGCGCGGTCCGATCATGTTTGCTCTGATTATCGGCATGTTCGTCGCCGCTTTGAACGAGACGCTAATGGGCAATGCCCTTCCTGAATTGATAAAATCGTTTGGTGTGTCTGCTGCAACGGGCCAGTGGCTATCCACCGCCTACATGCTCGTTGTTGGCGTGCTTGTTCCGGTGACGGCAATCCTGCAGCAATGGTTCACGACCCGGCAAATATTTCTGTCGGCGATGAGTCTGTTCTTCGTCGGTACGTTCACCTCGGCGGTGTCGCCGGAATTCGGCGTGCTGCTGGTCGGGCGGATTATTCAAGCGATAGGAACCGGCATGCTGATGCCGCTTGTAATGAACATTATCATGACCATTTATCCGCCGGAAAAGCGCGGAGGCGCAATGGGGATGTTTGGGCTCGTCGTCATGTTCGCGCCGGCGATTGGCCCCACTATATCGGGTTTAATCGTTGACGGGCTATCATGGCACTGGCTGTTTTACCTTGTGATACCATTTGCGCTGCTCTCCATTATTATAGGAGCCGCTGTCTTGAAGAATGTGACGGAAGTCACCAAACCGCGAGTGGACCTCTTATCCATCGTGTTGTCGACGATCGGCTTCGGCGGAATCGTTTATGGGTTCAGCAGTGCTGGCGAACACGGTTGGTCGGGACCGGAAGTCACCTGGACGATCGCTGCGGGCGGTGTTTCCTTGTTGCTGTTCGTCTGGAGACAGCTATTGTTAAAGCAACCTGTCATGGATTTACGGGCGTTTCGGTATCCGACATTTGCGCTTGTCGCGGTGCTGATGTTTGTGCTTATGATGACATTTTTCTCATCTGCGATCATGCTTCCGATGTTTATGCAAGGCGTGCTCATGGTAACGGCATTCAAGTCTGGTTTGATCCTGCTTCCTGGCGGGATTGTGAACGGGTTCATGGCCCCGATCTCAGGCAAGCTGTTTGACAAGTTTGGGCCTCGCGTAACGATCATCCCAGGACTGGCCGTTACCGCCGTCTCGTTGTGGCAATTCACCCGATTCGACGAAGCGACGAGCACAGGTTTCCTCGTCGCCGTTCACATCGCACTGATGATTGGCATCGCGCTAGTCATGATGCCCGCACAGACAGCGGGGCTCAACCAGTTGCCAAACCATCTGCACCCGCACGGGACAGCGATCTTGAATACGCTGCAGCAGGTGTCCGGCGCAATCGGCACTGCCCTGTACATCAGTATTATGTCGGGCGGACAGAAGCATTACTTGAGCGGAGCGAGCGATCCGCAGGCTCCGGCGGAAATCGCCAATGGACTCGCAGCCGGTATCAACAACGCGTTCTGGTTCGGCGGCATCATCGCTCTCGTTGCGCTCGTACTCGGTCTCTTTCTTCGTAAAGGGAAATCGCCGAAGCATGAACAGGCGGCAGGATGAGAATAACCGCCGGTTCCATAAACCAAAAGGAAAGAGTGAGGAACGATCATGAACGATTTTTTCAATGCATCCATTTGGGAAAAAGCATGGAAAGACGATTCCGATACCGTCGTAAACAAGATGAGAAGGGCCGGAATCGATCCTGCCAGATCATTTGACCATAAGGCCAAGACCTTCAACGAACAATCGTTTAACGAAGAAGGAAGAAAGCGAACCAAACGAATCATGAACTGGCTGGAAGGACAAGGAGTTCAATTCGAAAACAGCTCCATTTTGGATATTGGCGCCGCATCGGGCGTATTCTCAGTACCGTTTGCGGAGCGAGGGGCCCGTGTAACCGCCATAGAGACTTCTCCCCCGCTGATCGAATTGCTGGAAGAAAACATATCAAACTTCGCCGAAGACCAGGTGAAGATTATTCCTGAAAAGTTTGAAGATATTGATGTTCAGGCCAAGGGCTGGAACCAGGCCTTCGATCTCGTCTTTGTCTCGATGTGCCCGGTCATTCACAATTGGGAGAGCGTGGAGAAGGTGCTCCAGTGCGCTCGAAAGTTCTGTTATATCAGTATGCCCGTAATTCCTGCGGAGCACAGCCTAGTGAATGAAATTTGGCCGCTCATCACTGGTCAGCCCTACCATACGAAACTTATGGAAATGGGATATTTGCTGCATCTGCTGTATCTTAAAGGTTATGCATACGAATCACTTATCACGCGGGAAGCGAAAACGACGGAAGTCTCCAGAGAAGCGGCGTTGCAGGAAGCGATGACTTGGCTTGGCCATCACCGTCTGCCTGTTGATGAGCGGAATCGGAACATCATTGCCGACTATTTGGAGCAAGCCTATCCGTCCGGAAAAGTCGTCATCCATGAAGGCGGACGTTTTGGAAAAGTACTGATTCAATTGCAAGATCTGAACATGTACACGAGAGAGATCTGAGTCCGGCAAGGGGGTTGCGTATTCATTTCAGAAAAATCAGAGATCACTTGCCGGCCGAGTACCGAAAAGCAGTCGTCTATTTTCTAAACGTGCCTGCTTGCTACGGGTCAACAGCCAACTTTGCTTTGTGGGATAGCGACAGCAGACAAATGGCATACCTCAAATACCACGTTTGGAAAGCTATGATACCAAAAGAACTACAATCCGCTTTTGAGCCTCTTACAAAGGCTATGGATAACTGGGAAGCTGAAATATTCGCCTACTTCGACTACCGCGTCACCAACGCTTATACGGAGTCTCTGAATAGCCTTATCCGTGTCATTAACCGTTTAGGTAGGGGCTATTCATTCGAAGTTTTACGAGCCAAAATACTTTTTACAGAGGGGCTTGCAAAACAACGGAAGCCTAAGTATCAGCGGCGGATCGATGACTACGTACTGGAAGAAAACTTCCCGATGTTCAAAATGCTACCTGTTATTCGTGAACCAGAAGAAACAACCCTGCTCGGTATCGATCTTTCCACCTTGATTGAGAAATTGGAGAAGGGCGAATTATAAGCCCTTTTCCACCATAAAATCCGAATACCCTAAATAAATAAATCACACAGACAGTCTGCCGGCATCATCGGTAGCCTTCGGAACTAACGGGTACGAGAGCTAAATACACAACAATGAGGTTGACAAGATGGAGAGAAAGTTTAATTCCAAACTTAAAAAACAGCAAGAACGTGAACTTCTTGATGAGTATCACAAATTGGTAACTGAACAAGCCTTGGAGCCATTGTATCAATCTTTCATAGAATGGAAACAAGGGAAATTGCCATATTTCGAACTAACTGAGCGAATCCACCTATTCCATAAAAAGAACCAGGAAATTTACAAGGACTTCGAGTACACAGGTCGCAAAGAACTCGTTCTCCTTGCAAAAATGAAACTGGACCGACTTACTAAGGAGGATATAGAAGAATATGGCTGGCTTCTGGAACGATGGGGATATGAGGACAATAACAGTTAGATAATTCTAAACATCAGATGAGGTTGCCGTGTTATATAAATCGGCAGCCTTATTGAAGTAACGGGCAGAAGAGTACAACAAATGGAGTTATAATTTAATTACAAAAGGAATGTGATTTATTAGTGATTTCCTCATTTTCAAAACGAAATTAATCATTGTATAAGGCATACCTAGATCTGGAAAAACTACATTATGCGCCGGTTAACTGTGCTTAGATTGCATTTCTTTAATGATTCCTAAAAATTGATTGACATCTTCGGATGGATGTAAGGGATATAGCAAACCATAGGGTATTGTGAAATCCAAATCGCTAGGGAGTGTCACTAAGGACGGGTGAATATCTGCCCATGCATCCAATGTTAAGAGGACAGAACCACTTTCCTCGCAACGGTTGAATACATCAAGATCAAAAAGTCGCAGAATATCTTTAATTTTGATTTTAGGATGGTTCCTTATTAAAAAATCACGAATTTCATCAATTACTGAACTTTTTCCACCGTTTACCACAACCAACTTCTCTCCATACAAATCTTTGACGGACAATGTTTTTTTGGAAGCCAGCCGATGGTTGCGAGATACGGCAAAGCAAAATCGACAACGTCCGAGCTCAAGTACACGGAAATAATCCTTCCAGTTTTCCGCAAGGGTTGGTCCTACGATAAAATCGAAACGTTTGCCAATTGTACGATAAGTGGTTGGGAGCGTATAAACATCATCCTCAAAATGGACGATGTTGATTTTGAACTGCGGATATTGGTCGCTGATTTCATTCCACAAATCTAGCAAAACCTTGCAGGGATTAAGCATAGAAGTTCCCACGCGAATAACAAACTGACTTGTCTGTGCGGCATGATGTGTACGCAGCAGGGCTTCTTGAAAGTACTGCATCATAAATGCCGCATCCTTGCTAAAGGACTTTCCGGCCTCGGTGAGCACAACACCATGGTTCGTGCGAATCAAAAGAGGAACTCCTACATGCTTCTCCAACAAATTCATTTGCTTCATCACTGCGGTTGGAGAAACAAATAGTTTTTCAGCTGCCTTTGAAAAGCTACCCGTCTCTGCCACCTGAATAAACGTGTTCAATTGTTCATTCATTCAAAGACACCTCTTTGTATAAACTCTTAGTTCATACCATATTAACTTGTTTGAACTTCCGTTTCAAGCGCTCTTACCATAACATTAGAAGGGAAGTGAAGAGAATGAAGGGAGCAAAAGCAATGCATACAAGAAAATTAAGAAATTTAGAAGTGTCCGCAATCGGTTATGGCTGTATGGGCCTATCTATAGGCTATGGCGATGCAACAGACCGCAGAGAGGCTATTGATCTGATTCGCAAGGCTTATGAATTAGGCAGTACTCTTTTCGATACGGCCGAGTTCTATGGCATGGGTTCCAATGAGGAACTGCTGGGTGAAGCACTTAAACCGATCCGTGATCAGGTTATCATCGCGACCAAGATTTTGTATGAAAAAAACGACGAAGCGAGCTCTACCGAGAAGATGCTGCAGCAAATCAGGGGGCGTGTGGAAGCTTCACTGAAAAGACTTGGAACCGATCATATCGACCTCTATTATCAAGCTAGAGTAAACAAGGACATTCCCGTTGAAGATATCGCATACTGCATGGGCGAACTGATTAAAGAAGGAAAAATCCTGGGCTGGGGGCAGTCGCAGGCCACAGAAGATGAAATAAGGCGCGCACATGCGGTAACTCCCTTGACGGCGATTCAGAGCGAGTATTCTATGATGGAACGGAAATTTGAAAAGGATGTGATCCCCACTTGTGAAGAACTCGGTATCGGTTTCGTTCCGTTCTCTCCGCTTGGTAACGGATTTTTGTCCGGGAAAGTCCAAGGCGATACTGAGTATGTCGGAATTGATGCAAGGAGAGTGATCACTCGCTTCAACAACGAGAATATTGTGGCCAATCAGCCATTGCTGGATTTATTGACCCGATTTGCAGAAGTAAAGGGTGCCACCCCGGCGCAGATTTCTCTAGCATGGATGTTGCATAAAAAAGAGTTTATAGTACCAATTCCTGGTTCGCGAAAACTTGAGCGAATTCAAGAAAATCTAGGGGCAGCTGACGTCGAGCTAACAGATGTTGAATATAATCAAATTGAGAATGAACTTGCTAAAATTGTGATCCACGGCGACAGAAAAGATGAAGATATTCACAGGCTGAGGGATCTCACATAAAAGTAGAGTCGGTGCAAAACTGGTGTATTCGTTCAATTAAGTACAACGAATGATGCGGCTGAAGCAAAATGAGAATTTAATGCTGTACTCGAAATATGCAACAACTTCTAAGTAAGTTAACGATAACTTGAATGAGTAAAGGACAAGTCTCGTAGCCTTGTGTCATTAAGCTATCGAGGAACTATAGCGAAACGAGACAAACGGCTGCCGGCAGATTGGCAGCCGTTAAGCTATTTGGCAGGATAGTTATGGAGGTCTCGGTGGTTCTGTGTGTTACCTGTATTGGTGGGAGTATAGATTTCGTTACACCGGTAGAAGCAGTTTTGCTATTCTTAGAATTTGCAATTCAAGTAAAGAAAGGACAGGGGCGCCCGCCCTGTCCTTTCTTAATAGATGAGGATAAACGCGTGATGATTTTACGGTTCGATCAAGGTTTACAGATCGACTCTCAAGGTGCCCAGCATCTTGGCGAACTTCGGATCGTGGTACGATAAGAAAAGAGTTTCCCGCGTATCGAGGGCGGAAATATGTTTCATATCGCCCGCGCTCAACTCAAAATCGAAAATGTCGAAGTTTTCGACGATCCGCTCTTTGCGTACCGATTTTGGAATAACAACGACTTCACGCTGAACAAGCCAGCGCAACACGACCTGGGCGACGGACTTGTTGTGTTTTTCCGCGATCGAGATCAGCACTTCGTTGCCGAACATGTTGTTGAGTCCTTCAGCGAACGGCGCCCACGACTGGTGCTGTACTCCCTGCTCTTTCATAAAAGCTGCGCTCTCGATCTGCTGGTAGAACGGGTGCGTTTCGACCTGGTTGACGGCGGGCACGAGTTCGTTATGCACGATGAGATCCATCAGACGGTCGGGAAGGAAATTGCTGACACCGATCGCCTTGATCTTGCCTTCGCGGTACAGGTCTTCCATCGCACGCCAAGCGCCGTAGTAATCGCCAAATGGCTGGTGAATAAGGTATAGATCGAGATAGTCGAGCTGTAGCTTATTCAAGGATTTGGCAAACGCCAGCTTGGCACTCTCGTAGCCGGCATCTTGAACCCAGAGCTTTGTCGTGATGAACAGCTCCTCACGTGGTACGCCGCTGCGTTTGATCGCACGTCCGACCGCTTCCTCGTTCAGGTAACCGGCGGCGGTGTCGATCAGTCGGTAACCGGCCATCAGCGCTTCATATACTGCGTTCTCGCATTCTTCAGCATCGGGAACTTGGTAGACACCGAAGCCGATGATCGGCATTTTCACTCCGTTGTTCAATGTTACAGTTTGCATTGTAATTCCTCCCATTGTTCAAATGTAAAACAGCAAATGGCGCGCATCCCGGGAATTGGGCACCGCAGCGGGGATTCCGCTTACGGCTGATTTGCATTACAATAAGCTTAGAGCCTTCGTGTAACACGAAGTCAAGCCGTCATCAATAAATTATTTCCCAAGGAGGATTCCACATGCATACGGTCAAAGAAGCCGCCTTGATAACGGGACTCACCGAGCACGCCGTGCGCTTTTACACGGATAAAGGCCTGGTGCCGAGCGTACAGCGCAATCAAAACAACATTCGGATGTTCGACGAAGAATCGATCAACTGGCTGCATGGAGTCAAATGCCTCAAGCAATCCGGGATGCCGATTGAGGTCATCAAAACGTACGTCGACCTCTGTCTCGAAGGGGATTCGACCATTCCGCAACGCAGCGCACTCATGATGGAGCATAAAGAAGCGGCGCTCGTTAAGCTCGAAGAAGCCAGACGGCATGTTGCCCATTTGGAACAAAAAACCGCTCTATATCAGGCCATTCTGGAGCACCGCTCTCCAGACACGACCAATCCCGGCAACTGGGACAAAATTCAGCATATGCATTGTGACGTATTTTACTCGCCCTCTGTTCGGAAGGCGTGAAAGATATTCGTGAGCACATCAACCGCTCTGAAGAAAATCTTCGGTTTAAAACTCCTGATTGGCTTGGCAATGAACAAGATCCACATCAGTCTAGATTGAACTAACGGGAAACGATAGTTGGAATATGTCATGTGCCTGGTGTTTAAAGGAGGTCTGAAGATGCTTCTTGGTAGCGGTCGCGTGGGGGCTATGGCGTTGGGAGTCAGACCGGAAGCAAGAACCTGGAGTTCAAAATTTTTTTTGTAATCAGACATAAACCAATCGAATATCTTTCTACGGATGCCACATCATTTAAGGAGAGATACGATGGAAACTTTCGATATAGTGATTATCGGTAGCGGGCACAATGCCTTGATAACTGCTGCCTACTTAACGCGCGCGGGTCGCAGCGTACTTGTCTTGGAGAAAAACGATCGCCCGGGCGGCTTCGTACGCACCGAAGAACTCACGCTCCCGGGATTCAAACATGATGTGTATGCGGCCGCTCATCCGCTCTTTACGACGGGACCGGCTTATGCAGAGCTGCGGGAGGCCTTGGAAGCTCGCGGGCTGCGCTATGTGAATACGGACCTGCCGACCGGTGTTTCTATGGAAGATGGGCGCACGGCCGTACTACCCCGCTCCTTTGAGGACCTCATCGCTGAGGCGGAACGGTTGGCTCCTGGAGACGGCACTGCTTTGGCAAGCATCTTTGAACAGTTAAATCCTTATGTCAACGATGTGTTCGGCCTGTTTGCCATGGATCTTTCCAGCCTGGAAGCCGCTCCCATCCTCAAGCGCTTACTTCACGAAGAGGGTCGCACCGGCTATTCGTCGTTCGCGGGGTCGTTGTTTACGACTGCTCGTCATGCGGTAAACTCCCTCCAGTCTCCTGTGATGCGGGGTATGTTGGCCTCTTGGGTCACCCATCTTGGCCGTACACCGGATGAAGTCGGAAGCGGAATTTGGGTCCCGCTCACCGTGATGGCACTTATGAGCGGCGGGATGCCTATTCCGGTAGGCGGCAGTGAAAAACTGGTTCAGGCATTGGCACAATTGGTGATGGATCAGGGCGGAGAGATTTTCACGGACTCGCAGGTCGAGCGCATCTTAGTGGAGAACGGTCGTGCTGTTGGCGTCCGTACAGCAAAGGGTAAAAAATACCTTGCCAAGCAGGCGGTCGTGGCCTCGACCACACCGGACCAATTGTATATCTCGCTGCTCTCCGATAGCGACATCTCCCCGACACTGCGTGCCCAAGCAAAACAGTATCGATACGGACGCGGCTGCGTGCAGATTCATTTGGCACTCAATGAGCCGCCACGCTGGCCGGATGCACGCTTTAACCGAGTCGGTCAGCCTCACCTGACAGATGGGCTGGACGGATTTACTTTGGCGATTGCACAGGGGATGGTCGATTTGCTACCGGCGAAGCCGACCTTTACCGTCGACTGTTCGACTAACCTCGATCCCACTCGTGCGCCTGCAGGCAAGGCGATCATGCGCATCCAAGTGCTTGAAGTGCCAACCCGTCCGCGCGGGGATGCTGCCGGCCAGATCGATGTGGGGGATGGCATTTGGACGCATGATCTCACGGAGCGTTTTACAGAACGCGTTCTGAATGTTGTGAGCAAACATATTCCGAACATCCCAAGCGCGGTGATCGGAAAACATGTCGTTACACCGAACTCAATCGCTCGATTCAATCCGAACGCGGGACCGGGGGATCCCTACGGCGGTGCGCACGATCTGGCACAAAGCTACCTGCTCAGCCCGCTGCCGGGACAACCAGGCCATCAGTCGGCGGTTCCGAATGTGTATATACTCGGCGCCGCGACCTGGCCAGGTCATGGGGTGAATGGCGGGTCGGGCTATATTGTAGCTCAACAACTCTTGTCGCAATAGAATAACGCTCTCACGTAATGGTGAGAGCGTTTTTTGTTTGTGAGTCGCTTAAATTGTTCTTCCATGCGGAGCGAGAAACAATCCTGCCTTTGGCCTAGGATTTCAATTCATTTCTAAAGAAAATTATTGAGGGACGGGTACATACTGGAGGAGCTTGCTTTGTTGCAGTTCCTTTTATTGAAGTAACCATCCATGACCTTTGGGTCACAAATTTTAATGAAAAAATCTCAATAGGTACAGTTTGACTAAACTCAACCTTTTTTTCATATCAACGGGCAGTTTACTTCAAAAGTAAAGTTGCAGGAGTTGAATGATTGTATTGAATTATAAAACAATAGAAACGTGAGGGAGTTGTTTACATGAGTTTAAAATGGAATGTAGGTTTGCTCTTATTTAACGAGGTAGAAGTCTTAGATTTTGCGGGTCCCTTCGAGGTATTTTCCATTACTGAGTTTCCTGAAACCGGAGAAAAGACTTTTCATGTAAAGACAGTATCTCAACATGGAGATCTAATTAGAGCCCGTAATGGACTAATGGTTAAACCTGATTACAGTTTTGAAACTGCTACTTCATTTGATATTCTTATTGTTCCAGGTGGTTATGGAGCAGAGGAAATAGAAATTCATAATTTGGAGGTAATTAAATGGATTCAAGAACAATCTACAAAAGTAGAACTACTTACATCAGTCTGTACAGGAGCGTTTCTTCTCGCAAAAGCTGGACTATTAGATAATAAAACAGCAACAACTCACTGGATGGATATAAATCGACTTGAAACTGAATTTCCAAACGTTAAAGTGTTAAGAAATAAGAGATATGTGGATGAAGGTAATATTATTACTTCTGGAGGTATATCATCAGGAATACATATGTCTTTCCATGTAATACGTCGTTTAATAAGCGAAGATATAGCCTTAAACACCGCAAAGCGAATGGAATATGAAATTACTAACATCTAACTATGTAATTGCACTAACGGAGAACGATAGTTCAATCTCAAGGGTTGCCTCGTGAATAACAACAACCAACCAGTTGCCAAAGATCCACGACAACTGGTTGGTTGTGTTATAGAACACCTTCATAAATCCCCCCCTTAATATTTTTGATTTGAAAAGGAATGATGCAGCTTTAAGGGAATATATACCAATTAGGATTTGATGAGACTTTACAACTCAAGATGGATTTAGATTAATATTGTTTTGCTCTATTGTGTTCCGGAGGTGAACCAGTATCAGGAAGACAATGTACCTTCTAAGAACTGCGTCCATCGTGCTAGGAATCTTATTGGCGGCTTCCCTAGTTGTCAATTTTCATCAGTATAGGACGATTGTAACTTCTCGACACGAGCATATCTCTCGAGTTAATCAAGTAGCCGATCGTTTGGTGCAAGAGACGGCTGACAACGAAAGAATGCTAAATGAACTACTGAAAGACAGTACGCTATCGGCTTCGACATTAAACCAGCTGACGGACACATATTTGGACTTATCCAAACAATCAGGTGAACTTTTTAACCTTGTTAAAACCATCGATTCGAGAAATCAGACCGTACTCAACAATTATACGTCGAATATTGCTTATCTTATCTGGATGTACTTTCGTAACGAGCAAGCAATGATTCGAGATATTCGAAATCTTGACGAGAACGAACGAACTCAAATAAATACGATCCTGAACGTCACCCATAACTGGAACCAAATTATTAAAGGCAAAACAGATGATCATCCACTATCATTGGAGAAAAATGCAAGAGTGGCTACTGATATTTTGACAGGTTTATCCGAATATGCTGAAAAAAACTACATGGATTTGGTTGATAAAAAGTTAATATTCGGTAAATAAGTTTTGTTGTCTTGTGAAGACATTGTGTTGATCAGCTCGAGTTGGCACCTAAACCGAACGAGCTTGATTCGCTAAACGCAGAAACATTTTGGGAGACGCTGACCGCGATTCATCACCGACCTCTGCTTCAATTCAAGCACGAACCTTGGTTGTTTGGAGCCTTGAGGTCGCTCGAGCGTTTATCTACGGACTCCCTACAACACCATGAACAAATTGCCAACCAGATTCGCATGATGAGCGATTATATGAGGAAAGGGATGGGTGCCATAATAAAGCGGGGTCAAGAGTTTGGGCTTATTCGCAAGGATTTGCCCGACGAATTGCTATTAGCTTGGTTTAAAGGAATTGACGGGGCTACAGACGAATGGCTGTTACAGCATGTGGATGAACTGGATGACCAAAGTTTTTTGCTCATCATTGACCTAGCGATCGATACGATCAAGAAAGCGATTCGCCTTAATAAGAACAAAATCATTATTAATCAGGAGGGATTATGAAAATGGTTCAAAACCGATTTCGACAGTTGATAGGCATCATGGGGATAATTGGCGTTATTGTTTTGATCACTTCCTTTATCATTAATCCTGCACCGCCGGCTGACGATACATTGGATCAATTAATCGCATTTGGCACCGCGCATAAAAACTCGATTCTTACGGGGGCTTGGATGCAGACGATGGGCACGATGCTGCTTGTTCTGTTCGCCTTCGCCATTGTCCATTTGTCCGGAGCAGCCAATCGCTTTTCCGGTTGGGCCTCCTTCTTCGGAGGGATGCTCCTGATGGTCGTCAGTGTGATCGAAGTGAACTTTTATCTTAATTCCCTCACGAGTACGAGGGAGACGGTTGTGGCCAATATCGATCTGATCAAGTCTACCCAACACCTCTTCTCAGGTGGGGGCGCCGGCCTTGTTTCTTTCGCTGGGTACCGTCATTCTCGGAGCTAAGACTCTCCCACGCCCTTTCGGCTATGCCGCGCTTTTCATTGGGGTCGCTTTTGCCATCATGGGAGTTGTTGCGCTCTACGGCCAATTTCAATATCTGGTCGATTATCTGGCAATGGGGCAAGGACTTTGGTGGTTGCTTGCGGCGATCGTTCTCCTTCTTCGCCAAAGGGGTGAGCAGAATTCCGCACACGGCAATCAATCAGCATAAAAAAATCGGAAATCGAATAGGAGGAGATGGTTAGTCCTGTCCTATCACAACATCTAGTACATGCGAGTTCCCACTAGGCTATGTTGAGGAGCTTGCTTTGCTGCGGCTCCTTTTTAGCTTGTTCATAACACGAGCTACAAGTTACTGAAACAAAGAAAGGATTATCTAATTTTAAAATAGAAGGATATCAAAAACCCAATATATCATAAGGAGGATTAAGATGGATTTGAAAATACATAGTGATTTTTCTAAAGCTAATCTGGACGAGATGAGAGGAATTTATAACTCGGTTGGTTGGATAAGACACACAAATGATATTATTAAACAAATTTATGAAGCAAGTAATGTTATTGCAATAGCTACAATTAATGGTCAAACTGTTGGATTGGGTAGAGCAATTTCAGATGGAGTTTTTAATGCTGCAATTTATGATGTTGTCGTCCACATAGAATTTCAGAAGCAAGGAATAGCAAAAAAGATTATAAATAATTTACTTGAAAATCTCTGTCATGTCTCATGCGTTCATTTAATTTCAACTACTGGAAATGAAGACTTTTACCGAAAGCTTGGATTTAAAAAAGTGAGAACGGGAATGGCGAGGTATTTAAATCAAATTCTTAGTAATGAGTACCTAGAATAAGTAAGGCTACAATTATTGCAGTAACGGGAAAAGAAAGTAGATGAGTTTGCCGTACTTTTTTCGTTTGTTGAAGTAACGGGCAGTATAACTCCACTGCTGCTTTCATTAATTAGGAAGAACGTGAGAACACCAAGGGGAATAAGAAAAAAAGTTGGTAGAGTTGTTAGTAACATATTAAAATTGGATTAAATAATAATTTGAAGGAGGGTTTCTTTGAGAAAAACGGCTTTGTTTTTAACTTTCTTAATAATAACTACGTTTTTATTTGGGTGTAGAGACACGGAAAACCAGCAATTTACGGAAAATGCAAAAACCGCAAAGACATATATAGAAAATGAAGGTTACAAAGTTTTATCATATGAAGGTTCTGTTTCGACTTACGTTCTAACAAAAGATTTAGTCAAAACATTGCCTTATTCAATGTACTGGACAATCCCAGGAAACAACCCTGAAAATGTATATGGAAAAACGGTGGAGGTTGAAAAATTTATAGTTAAAAACCACCCTTTGGATAACTACAAAAGTGGTAACACGAAAGCCAAAGGAAAAACGGAAGTTTATGTGCACCTAGCGGGTGGGAATGTTGTCGCTGGCACATCTTTCCCAGTTATGGATACACAATTAACGGGTGGCTATTGGAATATTAATGGTAAGACAAGAGATTAAAACAGTTATTGAATGATTGAACTAACGGAAACGATAGATCAATAACAAGATACAGCAGGCCACCGACAATAATCACGGTAGCCTGCTGTGCTAACAGACACTTTTTTTGAGCAGGGATATTCTTTGGGAGGACAAGGGGCTTTATGCTTGGGTAAAGCCCATTAACAACGGTATTAAACATTTTTGGTAATTTACTTGGTTCCCGGCGCTGGCATATCCACTCCCTGGACATGATGATTATGGCCATCATCTGTTGTAGTGTAAAAATCATAGTAATGGACATGCATACCGTTCCCAACCGGAATCGCGGGTCCAGAATGTGCTTTGTAATAGTGCTTGTGTCCATTTTCAAACATTACGTAACCTTCCGTGAAATGAATATGTCCTCCGTCAGCCGTCAGAATAGGTGGGGAGGTTACATCCAAACATTGGTGAACGTGTCCTTGGGCAACGGAAGTGTAATCAACTGACCCATGATTATGCTCCGGAACAAAACCAGGCACAAAAGTATCTTTGGTAACCGCCATTATTCAACACCCGCCTAATCACTTTTGTGCCTATTATATTCCGATTTACATGTCCTCGTCACCGGTTCTTCCCTGATAAGCGTTGCGTGCGGGTAACTCCCGTTAACCGTCTTAAACCCCTAAAAAAAATGATAATGGCCGCATCCTGAATCGGTATTGCATCACCAGTCGTACAGCGTATGAAATGTGTATGTCCGTCAGGTATGGGAAACACCTATCACGACGCCACGGTCAGCCGCCTATTTAATCGTTAGTTTGTTAAGCTAACGGAAAACGATAGCTCAATAAAGGACATGTACACAAAACACCATGTGCAAAACAGGAGCTGCGCCAACGTAGCTCCTGTTCAGTTAGGATATATAAAGTTGTTTAAATATGGTCGAAAAAATGCCCGACGATTTCATGAAAGAAGATCTTTCTGAACCAATAGGGAATGCGCTATTTATTCAACTCCGTCCGGAAATTGTTTCTCGTAATACTTGTCGCCCTTGTGTTTGAGATCGTCGATGGTTTGCTCTAGCGTTGAGATGATTTGCTCTTTCATCTGTCTCACGGTTTCGTAGAACGCCACTTCCTGATCACCTATTGGCTTGATACCAGCAATGGCTTGAGCCGCTACTAGCTTTCGGTGATGTTCCTCAAATTCATCCAGCGATTTGATCACGTGTTTGGTATAAAGTACGATATCTTTGTTTTTATCGGGAATTTCTATCTCCAATATTTCAATCGTTGTTTGATCATGGCTCAATCACTTGCCCTTCGCTAAAGTTATTTTTTGTTAGAAGTGTTAACGCCGTTGATAGTTAAATTCTTCCTATCATAAAAAAATCCTTCTTTTTAAAGCCATTTTTGTACTTCTCGAAATAAAACGCGAGATGATGGAGATGCTGTAATGCGGTTCCTTGCAAACTTGAGAAGCACACCCCTATTTTTCAATTATTAGTTTTTCACTGACTCAATTTTCATGACTTCAACCGGTTCTTTGTTCGATGGGTGAAGTACGTTTTTGATAATATCCATTAGCGGATAGCCTGTTAATGTTTGAGTCAACTCTGGAACTGAGGACATCATTTTTGTGATGTCCGAAGTGATTTTATTTATACCGGAAGTTGCACCATCCTGCGAGATAACGGTAATTTTGTCCACATTAGTTAGTGGCTGTGCAATGCGTTCTGCAAGCTCAGGTAAGATCCTCAGCATTTCGACGACTAATGCTTGTTGTGTATATTCCTTGTAAGCCTCAGCTTTTTTCTCTAATGCTTCCGCTTCAGAAAGACCAGCCATCTTAATGACCTCTGCTTCAGCTTTACCTTTGGCGAGCGTTGCTAATGCATCCGCGTCTCCACGTTTTATTGTGGTTTCTGCTTCTGCTTCCGCTTGAAGAATAGCTTGTGCTTTATCACCTTCTGCACGAAGCACAGCAGCCTGTTTATCTGCTTCTCAGGTTTAATTATGGTTGCCTGTAATTCTTTTTCCTTCAACTCAATCTCAGCATCACGTACCTTGGCATTTGCTTCAGCTTCTAATTGATTAATGCGGACTTTCTCAGTGATAATTTGCTGTTGTAGCTTGGATTGCTGCAACTCATACGCAAGGTCCGCTTGTGCCCGCTTTGCTTCTACTTCCAACTTGAATTCAGCTTGCTTCACTTCAAGCTCTTTCTGATGTTCGGATTCTTTGGTTTTTGAAGCAGATTCAGCTTCAATTCGTTCTTGGTGTGCGCTAGCTTGTGCAATGGCTGCTGCTTTATCTGCTTCAGCTTTGTTAATTGCAACGTCCCTCTCATTCTGGGTACGTGATATAGCGGCTTCTTTCTTAACTCTTTCAATTTCTGGAACCCCTAAATTATCTATATACCCAAGTTTATCCATTACCCTCTTAATAGTGAAGCTTACGACTTCCAACCCCATTTTATCTAAATCCTCCGAACACGTCTGACGCATTTTACTGTTAATTTCCTCAGGGTTTTTCAATATTGAGGAAACCTCCAATTGTCCCACAATACCACGAAGGTGCCCTTCTATGGAGTGCAAGATGATATTTTCTCGCTCAGTATCGGGTCTGTCCAGAAACTGCTCACTTGCAGTGAGGATTGCTGTAGGATCACTTTTGATTTTGATCTGTGCAACTGCTTCAATATTGAGTGCAATACCTTGTTTGGAGAACATCGATTGTTGTGGAACTACATCAAAACTCATAAGCATCATTGATATTGTTTTAGAGTTTTGTAAACCGGGCATTACAAACAGGCCTCCACCCTGTATAACTCGTTTCCCCCCAAGACCATAGACGATTAACGCTTGGTTTGGAGGGACTTTTTTATAGGCATTAATCATACTGGATAAGAGCAATAAAACGACAACTACAATGGCACCGATAATATAAATAACAACCATAGTACATGCACCTCTTTTTTGGAGTTAGAATTCATTGTTCTCAAACTTAGAAACTACTGCAATCCCTTTTTCAATTTTCAAAATAACCACTTTTGTACCTTTAGGGATTATCTGTCCATCTTGTTCCTTCACACCAATAGAGCGTGTCGTTCCATTTAAAATAAATTTCATTTCACCAATGCTTTCTATTTGAACTGGAATACTTATCGTACCTAGTGTTCCGGCAAGTTGGTAATCCATTTCCTTCATCACACTCTCATCGCGCAATAATACTTTAGATAAGAAAATGAACAATAATGCAGCAATAATAAAACCGGTGATAGTGGCGATGAAAATAATTAGTATTCCGCCGATAAAACTATTATTGAGAAGGATATAACCCATTCCTCCGAACCCAGTAAGGAATGCAAGAATGGTTGAAAGATTGAGCGGCGAGTGACCTGCATGAAAATCAGTAGAGTGGTTACCCAAATGGACATTCAAATGATGGCCACCGTGTCCCCCAAAAAAGCTTGTAATCAAGGTGAGAATCAGCCCTACCCAAAAACTTATGATATACAAGGTAAGCATAAACATATATCACCTCTCTTTTCGTTAGACGGTACGTTCTGTTGCGAAATGATTCTGACTTAACATATGGTACTGCAATTCAATCAAACCAATAATCATGACCATCCCAATGTCTTGATTATGAATCCGATTATTTGGCATCTAGCATTAAAAAAACCACAGAAGCACATGGCTCTCCGTGGTGAATGATAGTTGATCATGGCGGTCATCCTCTCTCATTCAACGCTTACGAGGTTAGCTGACGGATTAGGGCAACGAGATTGCCCTACCACCAGGCAAATAAATATCTGCTTGATGGATTCACCCCATACGATAACCAAAAGTTATCGTCAATGGTTCCCCCGTTCCTTATCAGGATTCAGCGATTTAGGAACAGTATTTAATTGATGAATTGAATAATACTCCTACTTGTAAATAATGTAAAATCGGATGTTAAATGAATTGATGACAATATAAAGATAATAGTTAAAGTGAAGGCGCATACAACACTGTTTTTCTTTCACTATCTAGAGTTTTATCAGGAATTCTCTATATTTTATGATTGAACTATAGGGGATCGATAGCTCAATAAAAATACCACAGCAGGCTACCGCAAATTTAATCACGGTAGCCTGCTACGCTAACGGGCAGTATAGTTCCACTGCAACATTAGTTAGCGAGCTTTCGTTACTTAGGGTAAAGAACGTGAGAACACCAAGGGGAATAAGAAAATCAAGTAACACATTAAAATTGGATTAAATAATAATTTGAAGGAGGGTTTCTTTGAGAAAAACGGCTTTGTTTTTAACTTTCTTAATAATAACTACATTTTTATTTGGGTGTAGAGCCACTGAAAACCAGCAATTTACGGAAAATGCAAAAACCGCAAAGACATATATAGAAAATGAAGGTTACAAAGTTTTATCGTATGAAGGTTCTGTTTGGACTTACGTTCTAACAAAAGATTTAGTCAAAACATTGCCTTATTCAATGTACTGGACACTCCCAGGAAACAACCCTGAAAATGTATATGGAAAAACAGTGGAAGTAGAAAAATTTATAGTTAAAAACCACCCTTTGGATAATTACAAAAGTGGTAACACGAAAGCCAAAGGAAAAACGGAAGTTTATGTGCACCTAGCGGGTGGGAATGTTGTCGCTGGCACATCTTTCCCAGTTATGGATGCAAAATTAACGGGTGGTTATTGGAATATTAATGGTAAGACAAGCGATTAAAACAGTTACTTTCATATTGAATCATTCAACTAACGAAGAACTATAGCTGAGGAGCTTGCTACGTGGCAGCTCCTTTTTCGTTTGTTGACGAACGGGCAGGATAGTTACTTCAATAACATTAGATAAGTCATCTTTACAAAATTCTGGTCGTGAAAAAGATTGCTCTTAAAGGAGGTGTATGATACAATACGTATCATTATGAAGGGAGTTGATTTCTTATACCAAAAGAAGTGGCCTGAAGGTTACCCTTCCCTGACATCAGAGCGCAGAATTAATTCGCAATGTATTTCGTCTGATCAATATTGATTTTATTGGTTGTTCCCGTCGTTCCGGCTTCATGTCTGTGTACTCAAATTCCATTTGCTCTGCTCGAAGAGTAATGCTCTCCGTCGGTGGACCCTCACTTTTAACTTCCGAAAATTGGTAACTTGCTTTGTAAGTCTTAATAACGAAATAATGAATGCCTTGGAATTTCAAGATAAACATACTTCATTGGAATTGTATTTTAATGGCCATGTGAATCACTCCAAACATACGTTTGTATCGATTATATCAAACATTATGTTCTGATTGATATGTCAACCTGAGTATAGCCATATTTTGAAATTATTTCAAAGTAAGTAAAATTAAATGTTGAGGTGATCTAATGAGTATGTGGAGAATGAGTGGAATTATGGGTAGAGGTAGTTCAAACAGTTTATTCAAACGTTTTCAGCAAACTTCAATGGTTCTCTGTTGTCTGGGAATCGCTTTAGTGCCTACGGTGGCATCAGCCGCTTCAGACGTTCAATTTAACTTAGTGACAACAATCGATTTACCTGGAAAACCAGGTGCAGGAGATGTTGTGGCGGCTGATCCCTTACTCCACAAAGTTTACCTTTCCCAAAAAGGAAACAACAACGTTATTGTGATTGATACGGACACGAATACAGTGGCTGCAACCGTGTACGGTGTAAATGTAGGTAATGGTTTGACGTATAATTCTGATTATATCTTTGTTGCGTCAGAGAAAGACGAAGCTGTTGTAGTCATATCGAAAAAAGATTGGTCAATCGTTAAGAAAGTCCCTACGGGAGGCAAAGCACCGGACAGCATAAATTACATTTCTAAAGAAAATGCTGTTGCTGTAGTCAACAATGGGAGTAATACGATGTCATTCATTTCGGCTCAAAGTCCATTTTCAGTTATAGCCACCATGAATTTGAAAGATTCCCCCAAAGTAGGTCCAGATCTGGGAGTTTATGTACCAGAGACGAATACGCTATACCAACCAGAGGATAACAATGTCTTAGTCATTAACCCAAAAACACATACAATTGGCAAAATGTTTACATATGACTTGCCAGAAAAAGAACCTTTAAGAGGTTTGTATTTTGATTCAGTTAAAAAAATCCTTTGGATCGCTACAAAAGGCAAGCAGATGTTTGCAGTGGATGCAACGTCGGGTAACATAGTTGCCAAGTTTGATGCTACTGCAGGACAAGACCAAATAACGGTTGATCTTAAAAATCGTATTTTGTTCGCTGCGGAATCATCTACCGGGTTGGCAGAGGTCATTGATATGGATGCTATGCGAAGGTTACCTGACTTGTATGTTGGCGGCAAAAAAGGTGGCTCACATACATTAGACATTATGCCTGATACGAATACGATCTATGCCTTTGAACCACTCCTCAATAAAGTGGCTGTAATTAAGATTGAAAAAACTTTTCCAGCATATGTGCTTTCGCCCGATGACGCCAATAAAGGAATTGCATTATTGCAAGCAGCTTATAAAGCCACAGATGATGATGTGGTAAAAGCCGGGTTTCATCGGCTGGCCAATGAATTTCGGAAAGCTTCCGGCCAACCGATTGAAGACTAGTCTCTAACAATGCATAATTATTTTTGCGGCAAAACCAGAGAATACGCCAAAGGTATTACCATCGCTAATTATTATAGATATTTACCAATAATATGATTTCACCACTGGCTTCGAGATGTGTACCCCTTAAAATAGACATTGAGAAAACATCACTCAATAGCGATCTGTATAAAGGGGTGCATTTTTATGGAGAGCTGGATTGCATTTGAATTAGTGTTGCCAATTTAAAATGTTAAGGTAGAGGAGCATGTATCACAAATGTTCCTCTTTCGTTTTATCACTATTAGACATTTTATGAACAAATAAGAATAATGCATAGAAAGATCTCATCGTTCCAAAAAAAGAACTCTATAATAATAATAGGTAATAAATAACATAAAAGAGCTGTGATACCAAATGAAAATTGGTTACGCAAGGGTATCAACAATCGATCAGTCATTAGACATGCAACTTGATGCTTTAAATCTGGTGGATGTGAACGTATTTACACGGAGAAAGTGGGGGAGCTTGCTCAACGTCAGCTCCTTTTTTGGTTTATTGAAGTAACGGGCAGTAAAATTGAACTATTAGTTGTGATAGCCAGACGGGGATACATAACCTTGTGGCGGCGGTATGAGACTAATGACATAGAAATTATAAGTAAATATTACTATTGTTTATAAATATGTATTGGGGATATATTGATAAAGTAAGAATGAATCATATTACGCTTAATTCTTTGGATTAAAGAAGCGGGGGAACCAAGTTTTCTGGGGTGAGTACACTTTTTAAGTGTTAGGGTTAACTTTCGACCCGAGTCCGTCAGCTAACTTCGTCAGCGTAGAAAGAAAATGATAGAAACATTAAATGGGACCTTTAAACTTTAGGGCTCTATTCCCTCGCTTCCTTTTTTCGGTCAAGAGAAAGAAGGAGAAATTAGACATGCTTTTTAAGAGCGTAACCAAAGAGGTAAAGAAGCTTTTTCTATTTAAAAGGTCAAACGCTTCTGTACAACGACAAGAAGAGATTCTTCACTTAAAGCGACGGCTGGAGGAGTTCGACATTCAATTTTCGAATTTGGCATATCAGTCATCAGGCGTCGAAACACGGACTTTAATGGAAATAAGCAGAACGGTCGCACAAAACAATGAGTTGCTAAACACACTAAGTTCGGAAAGGGAATTAGCGGTTCAACAATTACTAGCCAATCGCGTTGGCATTTCCCCAAAAATTTTGGAGGAACATCACCAATTTATCGTAACCATGGCTCATATTTTTGGTGGTCCGTATCCTTGCCTTAGAGAGTACGTCAGAAGCAGTATAACATGAGCCTGGTTGAAGGATAAGACTGCTTCTATATATTTTTTCGGTTGTTACTTCTCCATTATGCCCGTCAATAACCAATTTTTTGATCGTATGTTCGCATTGAACTAACGGTACACTGATAGCTTAATAAAAATACGACAATAGGCTACCGCAGATTTTCTCGGTAGCCTGTTGTGGTAACGGGCAGGTTAAATGGACCTGAAAGTTATTAATGAAATCTAAACCAAGCGAACCATCCTTTTTCCTTATCCTTTGCTACAAAAATTTGACCATGAGAGGCATCATATGCTGGCAAAAAATTAGGGAAAAGTATCTCGATAAAGGAAATTTACGAGTCCAACTCATGGTCTAATGAGTCTTGACGCTGCAACTCAAAGATATGCTTGGCATGGTCAACACCATATTGAACAAATTACCTCACTTAAAAAACGCATGGGATGGTAATGGGTTGCCTTGTTAAACCAACGGGAAACGATATCTGAATTGCGGCTGCTCGTCGGCAGCCGTTTGTTTATTCCCTCCGCAAACGGGCAGAATAGTGCAACAAATCATACGTTGTCATTGGAAGGAAATTACTTTTTGGAAGCGAATACAATAACATTAATTACCGAATTTAATCGAAGAATATTTTCCAGATTATATAGAACTAGGAGGAGTTAACTGTGGCAACAATTGAAGTTATTGATATAGTGAAAGACTTCCGGCAGTATCGCAGATTTTCCGGATTATTCGGTGCTTTCTGCAATTTGATTACAAGAGAATATACGATTAATAGAGCAGTTGATAACATTTCTTTCAAGATTGAACAGGGGGAGGCAGTTGGATACCTCGGTCCCAATGGTGCAGGGAAATCTACCATGATTACCAAGAATTATTCGCTATATATTCGCCACAGTAATGCTTTCCCATATCGTAATAGGATTCAGGATATGTTGTTGGCAGTGGAGTTATCTGAAGGACTTTCCATTCGTTATGTTTCTTGTCCCATGTGTACGCATTAGGAATAATTCTTTCTAAAGCTTCCCTCAGTCCTTCGTTTGTAGGGTTATTGACTACTTCATTAGCATTCGGACATTTTCCGTTGTTGATTAAGAACGGGACATCTTGGTTTATTGGTTGAACTGCCAAGGCTGTTGTCTGCCCACAAAAAAGGATAAAGAGACAGATGATATAGGTGATTTTGTTTGTTCGCACACATTACCGGCCCTTTCTTTAGTTATGTGAGATCATTCCCAATCTGCATACGTATTAATTCTGAATCTGATCGCTAAGGCAGAAAACACGTGTACTCGTTTTATTCCTCGCTCACCTTCTTAACTTTTATCAAATTCGCCGTAAAACCCCTTGCTTTAGCCATGGGGATATAAGGCAATTTGCTCTGCATCCCTTTAGGGATGTTAAGAGCAAAATTCTTAAATTCTCTCTTTAAAACATGTTAGATAAACTACACTAAACTAACTATTTGTGGTACAATTTACTGTAGGTGATGACATTGAGTAGAAAAGCAGAAAGTAATCATAATATCGTTTTTGATTGTAAATATCATGTTGTTTTTTGTCCTAAGTATCGAAAAAAGGTACTCAAAGAACCAATTGATACAAGGCTAAAAAGTTTGTTTTTAGAGAAGTCTAAAGCGTTAAACACAGAAATCGTTGAAATGGAAATCATGCCCGATCATGTTCATTTGCTCATCAAATGCGATCCACAGTTTGGAATCCACAAAGTAGTGAAACATTTGAAAGGGTACACGTCAAGAGTGCTACGACTAGAGTTTAACCATCTAAAAAGTAGACTCCCTTCCCTATGGACAAACTCGTATTTTGTTGCAACCGTAGGTACAGTTCAACTGGATGTAATCAAAAAATATATTGAAAGCCAAAAAGAACGAGGTGAATAGTATTGCTTGTTGCCTACAAATACCGAATATACCCAACAAAAGAGCAAAAACAGAAGATACAATTTACTCTTGAACGCTGCCGTTTGTTGTATAACCGGTTACTAGAGGAACGTATTCTTGCCTACAAACAAGAAGGGAAAACACCGAACTACTACGATCAAGCAAACACGTTCAACGAGCGTAAACAACACATTCCGGCATTAAAGCAAGTGCATTCGCAAGTGTTACAGGATGTTGCGAAACGATTGGATAAGGCGTATCAAGCATTTTTTAGACGAGTGAAGCAAGCCGAGACTCCAGGGTTCCCACGTTTCAAACCACAATCGAGGTACGATTCGTTTACCTATCCGCAAGGCGGGTACACAATCCATGGCAATAAAATAAAGCTATCCAAGATCGGTGAAGTGAAAATAAAACTACATCGAGAACTGCAAGGCAAGATGAAAACCTGTTCCATCATTATCAAAAACGGAAAATACTATGCTTGTTTTTCGTGTGAAGTTGAAGCCAAACCTTTGCCTATAACAAACATGAAGGTTGGTATAGACTTAGGACTCAAACACCTTGCAATACCATCTGAAGGAGAACCGATAGAATCACCCAAATATCTTCGTCTAAGTGAACAACGATTGAAACATCTACAACGTGCCGTATCCAAAAAGAAAAAAGGTTCGAAACGTAGAAGCAAAGCTGTACATCAATTGGCGAAATTGCATGAGCATGTAGCCAATCAGCGAAAAGATCATGCGCACAAAGTTTCTCGTAAACTCGTAAACCAGTACCAATTGATTGCTTTTGAAGATTTAAACGTATTAGGGTTGGTTAAGAACCATCATCTTGCAAAAAGCATTGTTGATGCAGGATGGCAGCAACTCGTACAATTCGTGATGTACAAGGCTGAAAGTGCCGGTCGTCAAGTGGTGCAAGTGAATCCATACAACACATCTCAACAATGCTCCAACTGTGGTGAAATCGTCAAAAAAACACTATCCGAACGAACGCATCAATGTTCTTGCGGATACGTTGCAGATCGGGACGTAAATGCGGCGATTAACATACTAAACCTAGCTTTGAAAAACGTATCGTAACCTAAAAAAGACTAGGCTTGGATAGAGCCTCCAAGGAGGGGAAAGGTTACGATCCCCGATGATCTGAGAAGCCCCTGCCTTTAGGCATGGGAGCATGTCACTCTTAACTAATACAAATTCGAGTAACTACCGTTTATTTCCTTTTTTACTTGGTGTATTATGCATTACTGCCCGTTAGCTCAATTTAAACTTCTTTTTATGAAATGGAAGTTTGAGTATAAAGTATAGATGGGTTCTTTTTTAGATTTGAAAGCACTGCGCTAACGGAAAACGATAGTTCTACACCAAAACGGCTGCCGCAGGGCAGCCGTCATTGCGCTAAACGGGTAACGATAGCTTAATAAAAATACCACAACAGGCTACCGTAGATTTAATCTCGATAGCCTGTTCCGCTAACGAATAACAATCAATTTTATGTCTCTCAGAACTCAGGGAACAATAACTACCATCCCCAGGAATTGTGCCCGATTCAGCGAGTTCCATCGCTGTGCCAGTTTAACCAGCGGAATATTTGCAGCCATCTATGCCATTTATGGGGTCACTAAAATAGTAGATCCAAAAAGAATAATTTTCAGGACTCATAAATAACCCGAGTTTACAAATTGCCATCATCAGACGACGGTAACGTCAGGGACCGTATTTGAAAAAACGCGAACCAAGTTGTTGAAGTGGTTTTGGACGATCTTCCTGATTGCTCATGACAACCGGAGTAGGTGGGGGTATTAAACCAAAAATGAATTACAAATATGTAAAGAAAGCAGCTAAGTTGGACTGAGCTGCTCTTGTTGTAGTGATAACTTATCAACGGTAGTGGTGTTGGTATACGTGTTGATGATATCCATAGGGAAGAACATAAGGATGATATCCGTACGTGTGGTATCCGTATGGATGATATCCATAGGGATGAGCATAAGGATGGTATCCGTATGCGTGATATCCGTGCGGATGGTATCCGTGTACGGGTCGATCATCTGTCGTTTCCAGTTGATATCCCAGAGCCATTGAAATTTCTCCTTTCTGATTTGAGAATACATTAGTCTATGCCGAAATGAGAAATGAGTACAATTGTCCATATAAATTGGGTGGTTATCTCATGATCTAATTTCCACTAAAATCGAATTTTCGGTTGGCAGTTGGCAGTTTACGATAAATACGTACCAAACGAACCAAAATGGCCCTAGATTCTATTTTCTTTTTTTGATTGAAGTTCACATTTCGACACAATACGGAAAACAGAAGAGAGGGCAATTCTTCTTTTGCTTAAAATAACGTCAAGGAATTAACCGCTTGAAGTGCTAATAGAATGGGAGGAACAAATGTATGGGTGCAAATAAGTTTGTAGGAATACTTGCGATTATTTTCATTGCAGGCATGATCACTTTAGCCTTGATACATGACGCTGTGAGTCATAAAGTTAAGGACTTGCCAATCTCGGCGATAGATAAAATAGCATATGGTTCAACATGGTTGGCTTCCCCAGAACCGCTAATTGACGGCAATAAGAACATGAAGTTTAAGCCGTTTCTGGGTACTATGTCGGTGGCGGTTGCTCTTCATTACCGGGGGCCGAAAAATTTGGTAGCAATCAGCATCGAATATTGGAAGGACGGCGTGAAAACAAATACATCGAATGGTATGAGCATGACCCTGATGGACAAAGAGAAAGACAATCAAGGTAATTATCAATATGACGGTGATTTCGTATATTCGTTCCAGGATCGTTATGATCCAAGCGGAATTATCGGAGTTAAAAACGTATAATAACTGTAAATAAATGGATTTAAAAGATTCGAAATAAATTGATTATGGGAGTTGGGAAAATTGAAGAAATTTCTTATTGGTCTGACTTGTGGTATTGCTTTAACTGCTACAACTGCTGTTTATGCTTCTGATACTATTCAGGCATACTTGTTTCCAGCTAAAATTGAAATTAATGGACAAAGTGTTTTTGTCAATATCTTTTTGAGCCAGAGCGATAATAATTAAAGTGAGCCACTTTCGTCTTTTTGGTTTACATAAATGTTTAATATTGTAAGGCGTAAAGGTTTAAAAAGGTACCCCCTAGGGGGCGAAAACTGTAAATTAGTCCCATTTTATTGGCGGTTTGAGCTTACATCCTCACCTGGTACACGGTGCGGAGATGAAGGGTAAATTTCGTCTCGGGTAAGATCACGTACCAATCGGTGTCGAGTTCCAATCGGCAAGGATACGCGGTTTTGCCGATGTACAGATCAAAACATTCCCCGCAGTGAAGACCGTATGAACGGACTCCTTGTCTCATGCACCATTTCTCCTGCTCGATGTCGTAATAAATCGACTCCAGCTTACGCACGGCTCTCCTCCTTCGTCAGCTGTTCCATGCTTTGACGGAAGCGGTGAGAGTCCCCATTCATGAGCAAAATATGAGCCCGATGCGTGAGCCTGTCGAGCAGAGCGGCGGTGAGCTTCTCATCGCCGAATACCTGCGTCCATTCTCCGAAATCCCCTCTTCTTGGGATCCGGAATTCGTGTATCTGAGCTTGTGGGCCTTAATGTTAATGATTACGATTCGAAGAAAAATACTATTCAAGTATCCCGAAAAGGCGGTAACGATGATATTATTTTTATAAGTACCAGAGCTGCTGCTGACTTGAATGAATATTTAAGGATCCGGAAGAAGCGTTATCGGCCTGAAAGGTACGAGAATGCCCTCTTCCTTCCTACTCCAGAATCATCGAATTTCTCTGCCGGCAGACTCAAAGTACGAGCGGTTCAGGCGCTTATTGAAAAGTACGCTATGGCATTCGGACGTCCCTACTTAACTGTCCATAAACTGCGCCATAGCTTCGGAAGCAACCATTATGATGAAAACAAAGACATCGAGGCACTTCGGAAACAGCTTGGCCATCAAGATGGTAAGACGACGCAAATATATTCCCATGTTTTATCCGAAGTAATGCAACTTGCTGTTGAGCGAGCAGATTCCTAGTCTTTTTTCTCTCTAATGACACGAATTTTGGCTATCAAAAGGAGAGTATTGTAGTGATTATAAGTCTCAATGAAGATTTATGGTTTGAGATTGAAGTTAATGCCGATAATCATACTCTAAGTTTATTTGATTTATTTTTAGGTGTACCATTACATGAAGCATTTAACGAGATTGCGGATTCTATTTGGGATGAAATTAAAGGAATTGATGTAGTCAAAGAAAATGTTAATTGGACATGGATTATTTATTCTCGAGATGGAAATACGTAAGTGGACAACCTATCAAATAATATATTGCGCTCTGTATTTTCTTGTGTTACATTATTTTTGAAACAATGTTGGCGCTTACAACTAATTAATGTACGCGTGTACATTAATTTTCATCAATGTGAGCGCTAAACAACTAACGCAATTAACATGTACATAAACTTACATCAATTGAGCGCTTTCGTCTTTTTGGTTTACATAAATGTTTAATATTGTAAGGCGTAAAAACAACTAACGAAAAAAATGTACGCGCGTACATTCGTTGTCAGCACCTACACGCAAAAATGATAGAGACAATTACAAGACCGCTGGTCTGATATTGTAGGGATTTTTGAATAAGCCAATTGGAGGTCTGAAAATGGTTGGTTTTAAAACGCTATTGAATCAACAGGGTTTTAGATTGTTTCTTTTGGTATTGCCGCTGCTGATATTGGTGTTTGTATTTTCTTACATGCCACTCTATGGATGGATCTATAGTTTTTATAATTACAAACCGGGAAGAGATTTGTTTTCCACTGATTTTGTCGGTTTTCAGAATTTTAAAATGATGTTTACCGATCATTACTCTATGACAAATATTGTACGCGTCATGAAAAACACGCTCGGAATGAGTTTCTTGGGAATTGTGACTTCCGTGTTTCCATTGATTTTTGCAATACTCCTCTCGGAAATAAAAATCATGCGATTCAGAAAAACAGTTCAGACTCTGGTAACGATCCCCAATTTTATTAGCTGGGTTTTGGTTTATTCCATTGCCTATGCGATGTTTTCTACAAGTGACGGCCTTGTAAACAGAGTATTGGTAAATTCAGGTGTTTTGAAGGAAGGCATTAATTTTCTGGCATCCAGCCATCATGTTTGGCTTTCCATGTTGGGCTACGGAATATGGAAAGGTCTGGGCTGGAGTGCAATTATATATATTGCCGCATTAACTAGTATCGATGCCGAGCAGTATGAAGCAGCCAAGATTGACGGAGCAGGCAGGATGCAATCGATTTGGCATATCACGGTTCCAGGCCTGCTACCAACATTTTTCGTTCTTTTATTGCTGTCAATCGGTAATTTGCTGAATAACGGGTTGGAACATTATTTTGTATTTCAGAATGCCATGAATAAAGATGCCATCGAAGTCTTGGACCTTTATGTATATAACCAAGGGATGGTGGGGTATCATTACTCTTTCGCTACTGCGGTGGGCATGCTGAAATCAGTAGTAAGCGTTTTACTGCTGATCTTTGCAAATTTCTTGTCAAAGATATCAAGAGGGGAATCAATCATTTAATCGTAATTGAAAGGAGTGAGAGTATTGAAACATAAATTATCAATGGGCGATTATATTTTTAATTCCGTAAATTACTTATTTATGACATTATTTACTCTTTCTTGTGTGATACCGTTTTATTATCTGTTTATCAATACGATAAGTGATAACACTTTAGTCACAAAAGGTCTTATCACTTGGCTTCCAAAAGGAATTCAGTTTGAGAACTATATTCAGATCCTCAAAATTGATGGATTGTCCAATTCGGTTCTGGTTTCAGTAGGAAGGACTGTTCTGGGAACAGTGCTGACTGTGATTGGCACAACGTTTTTAGGGTATGCCTTCAGTAAGTCTGAGTTCTGGAAACGAAAGTTATGGTACCGTTTCGTACTGATTACCATGTATTTTAATGCAGGAATCATACCTTGGTATATCAATATGAAAAACCTGGGTCTCTTAAATAATTTTTTAGCTTATATCATACCGGGAATTGTAGCGCCGTTTTCTCTAATTTTGTTTAAAACCTATGTTGAGAGCATACCTGCGTCTTTGGAAGAATCTGCGGACCTGGACGGAGCGGGATATATCACAAAATATGTACGCTTGATTATGCCGCTGTCCAAACCGATTGTTGCAACCCTGGCTGTGTTTTCCGCAGTAGGTCAGTGGAATTCATTTACCGATACTCTGTTTTTAATGACGGATTCAAAATATTTCTCCTTACAGTATATGCTGTACCAGTATTTAAACGAGTCCAATGCGTTGGCGGATTCGCTGAGACAAGCGGCGGCGAACGGTTCACAGGTAAATCTTGCGACGGTTTTAACGCCGACAGGCGTAAAAATGACGATATCGATGGTAGTTGTTATACCCATTTTATGTGTCTATCCATTTTTACAGAAGTACTTTGTAAACGGTATCATGATTGGAGCAGTCAAAGGATAAAAACAAATGTAATTCCCTAATTAAGGGAATACAAATAAAATTTGGAGGCGCTTTATGAGAAGAAAAGTTTTGGCATTTTTACTTGCGAGTGTGATGCTGACAAGTTTGGTAGCTTGCAAAGGTAATACACCAAGTAATGCCAATAGTTCGGGTACGCCCAATGCAAGCACATCAGATGCAAGTCCATCAAATACAAGCAGTTCTCAGGACAATGTAGAGCTTACCGTGTTAAGTTTACCGGCCAATGAATCGGGCGTAGCGAAAGGCTGGTGGGCAGATGAGGTTAAAAAAGCGGTAGGCGTAACCCTGAATTTTGTGCCTGCCGGCGATAAGGGCGAACAGAAACTGCAAGCGTTGATGGCGAGCGGAAGTCTTCCGGATATCGTTGTATTTAAGGATTATAAAGAGGTGGAGAATGCAGTTGATGCTGGTATGCTCCTAGCATATGATGGTTATAAGAAACTTGTTCCGAATCTTTATGCGAATGCAGCAACTTCTTTGAAGTATTATGCAGATAACATAAGCCAAGGAAAGGGAAAAGCTTATGGAGTAGGCGTAAAGATTAAGACAGCACCTGAAACAAAGGGAGATGTCGGACCGTTTATTCGGTATGATCTATATAAAAAAGTTGGGGCTCCGAAAATCAATACTTTGGATGACCTGCTTACTGTTTTAAAGAAGATGCAGGATGCGGAACCAACGAATGCTGACGGACAGAAAGTTTACGCCTTATCAATCTGGAAGGACTGGGACCAGTCCTATATGACAATGGGAATGTTTGCAGCACCTTTAATGGGCAGTAAAATTCCCGATGAAAGAAGTCTGGCAGAAATCCATAACGCCAATGGGCAGTCCAAGGTTGAGTCCATACTGAGTGATGATAGCTCCTACATGAGCTTCTTGCATTTCCTCTATAAAGCAAATCAAATGGGTCTGCTGGATCCTGACTCAATTACGCAGCGTTTTAACGATGCCGTTGCAAAGACAACCGCGGGTAGAGTACTGTTTGCTCTTGACGGTTGGGGCACCAGTGACTTCTCCACAGTGAAAAGACAAAATCAGAATATTGGGTTTATGCCGATCCCGTTTGGTTACACAAGGCTTCTTTCGGCTTTACAGCCGGTAGGTGTTCCATGGACGCTGTCCGTGAGCGCGTCTTCCAAGAATATTGAAAAAGCAATGCAGTTTGTTAACTGGAATTATTCTTTCGACGCCGCACGCATTACGCAAAATGGTCCTAAGGGTGTTACGTGGGATATCGATGCAAACGGTAAGCCTGCTTTGACACAAAAATTCTATGATATACAGCAGCACCCGGACTATGTATTTGCTGACGGCAAGACCTATTCGAAGGGTGCTTCACCGCTGAATGCACTTTCCCTTTGGGGTTCCAGCATTAACCCGAGTGACGGCGCTGCGGTAGGAAATGTATTTTGGGATAAATCGCCTTATGCTCCTGCAGATACCAAGCTTAGACTCGAGTGGCAAGCCGACTTTGGAGCTTATGATATGAATAGCTACTTCACAAAGAACGCAAGCAAAACACAAACAGAAGCGGTAGCAACATATCCGATCTTGACGGACGCTATGGTAGATATTTCATCAAGAGCCGGGGATATCATTAAGACCAATTCCTGGAAGATGGTCTTTGCCAAAGACGATGCCGAGTATAATTCATTGAAGGAGAAAATGATCTCTGATGCGAATAAAGTAGGGATCAACGACTTTGTGAAATGGTATACGGATGAGTATAACAAGGCGGTAGATTTAGCGGCTAAGTATTCAAAATAATTACGATTCTGAAAAGGGCAATAGAATTGGTTGGTATTGTTCATACTGTGAAATGCCAATAAAAAACATGCCCGAAGTGGAACATGTTATTCCTGTAGCCAACCAAGGGCCAGAGCTAGATTGGGACAATTTCTTGCTTGCTTGCAAATATTGCAATGTAAATAAACTTGACCATAACAAAGATCGAACCAGTTACATTTGGCCTGACCAAGATAACACTTTTCGAGCATTAGAGTACAAATTCGGTTTTCCTATTCAGCCTGCTCACCATTTAAATACTTCCGAACAGAGTCTTGCATTCGCAATCATATCTTTATGCGGGTTAGATAGGGAGCAGGGATCTCCTACCCCACCGACTCTCAAAGATAATCGTTGGAGATCGAGGACTGAAGCATGGGGAATTGCTCAAGAATCATATAGTAATTGGCTCGAGAGCCCTACCTATGTGTTCCGGGAAATGCCTAGCTTTTGAGCAGTTTCCCGCTGGCTGAGCCCTTCACGCTCGATGCAATGTTTGATAAGATGGAATTGAGCCACTGTGATCATCCTTTTCTTCCTCTCTGCTAGTTTGTCGGCAAACTCTAGCATACGAGGTTTCTAAGAGAATTGGTAATTCGGTGGCTCACTTAAATTGTTATCAAACTGCCCTTAAGTGGCTCAATTCTATTTTAGCGAATACAACAAAGTAAGGAATTACCTAATGAATACAAAGTTTTGAATTACAATGGTCATGCTTATGTTCCTATACGTTTTATAGGGGAAAGTCTTGGTTTAGGTGTAAGGTATATTGATCGAGATAATGTAATTTCAATTATGAATCAACCTACAAACGTTGATGAAGTTACTAAAAAGGCTTGGCTAATCCAATATCGACTGAATGTAGGCAATGATCAAAAATATGTCAAAGAACTTCTTGGTCAACCTGTAGCAGAAAGAACAAATGACGATATGCAGAAAGCAGGTTGGCGTTATGATATTTCACCCTCATCTGATTATCACTACGACGGATTAAACATTGATCTTAAAGGTTTAGAACAAGGTAAAGTAGGTGCCCAACTTATTGTGAATTGGACCAATGAAAGTAAGGTAGATAAAATAGAACTATGGTACAAGGACACTAAATCAGGAAAAATAGTCACATATTATGTATATTCTGATGGGTCAACTGCCGGTGCCATTTATGAATAAAGCCACTATGATTTTATTTTGACTGATGTGACTTTCATGTAACAATAGTTCAATTCATCGCTTCTTATAATGAGAATTAACAAGCAGATAACCATAGACAAAGGGAGCAACCTGCAGGTCACACTTAATAAGCAGATTGCTACAGAGAAAGCTATTACCCTGCAATTAGCTTTTTTCAAATCCCATAAAGCAAAAAGTAATCCATATATTAAACCAGGAGAAAATGCTACAACAGGCTATGCGGTCGTAATAGACGTGAAGACAGGTAAAGTAATCGCAATGGCCAGTATGTCAGATTATGATGCCAATTTATGAACAGGTGGAATATCCACCGAAGATTACTAAGCGCGTCAATTATTCAACATTGATTGTACTTTATTTAGACACTGATGGGTTCTCAAAGTATATACTGCAGTAATGTAATCTGACCTGGTTGGGGTGCTCCCGCACTCCGGCCTATTCTACATCTATTATTATTCATTATTAAACTAGTATCGTAATCAATATTGCCACACTTAACGTCCCGTGCTACAATAATGTGGTAATATTTCCCTTTGATTAACACTTTGTTAATCGTTACGTTGAAGATTAAAGCCCTAGAGGCGGTATGAAATCCTTGAATAGCTATGTCTATTTCAAGCGAGGAAACCGTTCTCGGGCTTTTTTTGTGTTCCTGGGAAGTTATACAAAACATTTAAAGGAGATGAAAGTATGACTACAGCAACTAAACAAAAAAGTGGCATTAAGATAATGGTGAAGGACGTAAGTAGGTTTAGCGATAAGATTTCCCGTGTTGCAGATGCTTGCTCGAATTCGTCAAGTATCCCGATCCTTACCTGCATGAAAATTGAAGTCAAGGCTGGTAGTGTAGTTTTCACGGGTGGCGATGGGATCCGGACAATTTGCATCGGAGAAAAAGATATTGTGGAAGCAGACGAAAATACGGCTATTGCTGTACCAGCTGGTTTATTTTCCCAAATTATTAATAAGCTGCCGTCAGGTGCTGTTGAAATGACTCTACGTGAGAAGACTCTTCTTATTAAAGCGGGCACAGCCAAATTTGAGCTACAGGTGCTAGATGTAGAGGAGTATCCATCTATCTCTTTTGGGGGATCTGCGATAACCAATTTCACGATACCTGCTTCTCAATTGACTGTTGCATTTCGGAGCACAATGTATGCATGCTCTACTAACCAAACTATGCAAGTCTTGCAAGGGGTTTGCATCCAATCGCATGAAGGTCAGAACGAATTGAAATTTACTGCAACCGATAGGAATCGACTCTCTCGCTTTCAAATCGATGAGATTGCAATCAATCCTTTTAAGGCATCAGTGTCTGCTGTTTCATGTAAAGAAATCATTCGCTTTTTTGAGGGAATCGAAACCGATTTGAAGGTAGCGGTCACCGAATCAGCTTTATCTGTCACCGGACCGGGGACGATGTTCTTTACGAAACTGCTTGATGGAGAATTTCCTGAAACGGATAAATTAATCCCCAAAAATTACGAAGTGGAAGTCACGTTTGAACGAGATAAACTGCTTGGGGCTTTGACCCGGGCCACTGTGTTTGCGAAAAACAAGAAAATGGCGATTTTTAATCTGAAAGACAATGAATTGTCTATTACCAGCCGTGCGGAAGTGGGGCAGGTGGTTGATTCGTTGCCTTGCCAAACCTTGGGTAAAGAAATGCGGATTGGAATCGACGTCTTCTACTTGATTGAAGCTTTGAAGACATTTGGGGAAAAAGAGGTTCGTTTGGGTTTTATGAGTCCGGTTCAACCGGTTCTCGTTTTACCAGTGGGCGAAGTCAAAAGCTTAGGTCTTGTAATCCCTATTCGGATTACAGAATGACCTTAAAAAGCAGGAGCCTCTTCGAGGCTCCTTTATCATTAGAAACTTGGAAGGAGGGTTCGGATGGTCTGTAAAAATCCAGATGAATGTCGTGATATCACGAATGAACGCTATGTGCGTATGGAGCCACATTTTTCTAAGGCCTATGATCGTATGGAGCAGTATCGGAGGGCGTTAGAGGAAAAGAGAGCAACAATGACGTTTGTGCCGCACGAGACTTTTCGTGAATTAGATCGTGCGGTGAGTAAGCGACAAGTACTTGAAGTCATAGAACAAGGCGAGATTATTGAGTGCCATTACTTTAAGAAAAGCAGAGAATATATTTTTCTTCTCAGCCATTTCTTCAAAATTGGTCCGGGCCAGTATCGTCCCTTTCATGTACCCGTGGTCATGAAAGAGGACAAACCGCTTCATATTGAGTTAAAGTCGGTGTATGACCCGAGAACCAAAAAATATAAGTGGAACAAAAGTTATAGCCAGCGTATTTGTGTTTGTGAAAGCAAACAAAGGAATTGAGTTTTTGTAGGTGCAAAAACTCAATATTTTCGGTATAATGAGCGTACACAGTTTGATGAAGGAGTTGGTAGTTATGGCTAATAAAGGTGGCCGCCCCCAATCTGATAACCCCCGTACGTTCTCTCTGCCGGAAATTCGATTAACCAGGGAGGAAAAAAGGATGATCCAAATGAAAGCACAACTACACAATGGAGGTAACGTTTCGGCGTATATCCGTGATCTAGCGATCAATGATAATCGAACACCTAAGCCTGTAGAGACTTGCAGCTGCGGAAGTGAGTCGCTACATATCGTTAATGAAGATCAACATCTGCTGCTGGATGTAGCGGGTACAGACCGTTCATTGACTTTGAAAGGTGTACCGCGCAGTCAATGCAAAGATTGTGGCCAGATAATGGGCGATTTTCTGTTGGATGTGCAAATTGAATCAGTGATTGATGAGGAGATGTTATGGAGGCTGAATCATCGTCAACCTATTCCAGATGAAATGGAATTTGACGAACTGCTCTCCGTGACACACTGAAATAAAAATAAGGGTTCTGCATTTTTATGCAGTGCCCTTTTATTTTTTAAAATAACCTTAGGAGGAATTCGATGAAAACCGAATTAGAAATATCATGCCCACTCAGCTTAGAAGGACTTTTAACCATATGGGGATTGTTAGAGGACGGAAATTGGTTTAGAATCCGGACCTTATCCGCCGATTTTGCCAAAAAGGTGTCATTGCAAATGACAGATTCGTATTACCCCGGTTTTTACTGCTGCTTTCAACCGACAGTGGATCCGAATGAAGGATTACCGAGTGAGGTGGTGGTATGAGTAGCGATGTGGTAACACGCATGCAATTTGACTTTGACAGTGGCCATATAGTGGATGTATTTGAAGTCATTAAAGATATCGATTGTTCGATCGAAACACCGGTTAAGTTCGGTGGACCCGTTGACCCGATTTACGGCAAAGGCATCGAGTTAGTGCCTCGGGTAAAGGGACGAACGGAGACGGACCACGATAAAGCCCATTATTTGGTGAAACTGCTTCCACTGGAGACCTATTCAAAAATTATCGTGCTGTTTTCATCTGGGAAAGACAGCCTGGCCAGTTTGCTTCACTTACTGGAGCTTGGTGTTCCCAAGGAAAAGATTGAATTATGGCATCATATTTTGGACAAGGGATCGGATCGGAAGGTAGATCATAAAGTGACGTTACCGTATGCAAAAGCTGTAGCGAAGGCACTGGGCATTAAACTTAAGCTAAGCTGGCGCGAAGGCGGTTGGTGGGGCGAGGTTTACAGGCTCGGATCCACGGCACCAGTTAGTTTTGAAGACGATAAAGGAATTAAAACGATCGAGCCAAAAGCTTGGCAGCGTTCGTTGGAATTGAAAAAGATGATGCAACAAGTGCTGAATTAGAGGATAATTTAGTGTTGTTGCAGAAATGTAAGGAAGAACTTGAAGGTCTGGGACTTAGGATGAAGTTTCCCGCAAAGGGAGCTGATCTCAGTACACGGTACTGCAGTGCTTATCTCAAAATCATGGTCGGTGCAACAGCAATCGCTCACTCAAGCGAGACAAAGGCGAATTGTAAGATTCTCATGGTTTCGGGTGAACGCAGAGGCGAGAGCCTTAATCGCAGCCGTTACAATGAGTGTGAAATTCACGGCATGAATGCGGAAATCCGAAATCGTCGAACCGTACACGTCTTCCGGCCGATCATTGATTGGTCATTAAGTGATGTGTGGGAAAAAATTCGTAGATTTCGGATTCAACCTTGTCCTACTTATGAGATCTTCAATCGATGCAGCTGTGCTATTTGCGTATTCAATTCACCGAGCCACTGGGCATCGGTCAAATTGATCTACCCTAATCTTTTTCAGCAGGTCGTAGACGCCGAGAAAGAGCTTGGATTTACACTGGGTGACATGCTCCCATGCCTAAAGGCAGGGGCTTCTCAGATCATCGGGGATCGTAACCTTTCCCCTCCTTGGAGGCTCTATCCAAGCCTAGTCTTTTTTAGGTTACGATACGTTTTTCAAAGCTAGGTTTAGTATGTTAATCGCCGCATTTACGTCCCGATCTGCAACGTATCCGCAAGAACATTGATGCGTTCGTTCGGATAGTGTTTTTTTGACGATTTCACCACAGTTGGAGCATTGTTGAGATGTGTTGTATGGATTCACTTGCACCACTTGACGACCGGCACTTTCAGCCTTGTACATCACGAATTGTACGAGTTGCTGCCATCCTGCATCAACAATGCTTTTTGCAAGATGATGGTTCTTAACCAACCCTAATACGTTTAAATCTTCAAAAGCAATCAATTGGTACTGGTTTACGAGTTTACGAGAAACTTTGTGCGCATGATCTTTTCGCTGATTGGCTACATGCTCATGCAATTTCGCCAATTGATGTACAGCTTTGCTTCTACGTTTCGAACCTTTTTTCTTTTTGGATACGGCACGTTGTAGATGTTTCAATCGTTGTTCACTTAGACGAAGATATTTGGGTGATTCTATCGGTTCTCCTTCAGATGGTATTGCAAGGTGTTTGAGTCCTAAGTCTATACCAACCTTCATGTTTGTTATAGGCAAAGGTTTGGCTTCAACTTCACACGAAAAACAAGCATAGTATTTTCCGTTTTTGATAATGATGGAACAGGTTTTCATCTTGCCTTGCAGTTCTCGATGTAGTTTTATTTTCACTTCACCGATCTTGGATAGCTTTATTTTATTGCCATGGATTGTGTACCCGCCTTGCGGATAGGTAAACGAATCGTACCTCGATTGTGGTTTGAAACGTGGGAACCCTGGAGTCTCGGCTTGCTTCACTCGTCTAAAAAATGCTTGATACGCCTTATCCAATCGTTTCGCAACATCCTGTAACACTTGCGAATGCACTTGCTTTAATGCCGGAATGTGTTGTTTACGCTCGTTGAACGTGTTTGCTTGATCGTAGTAGTTCGGTGTTTTCCCTTCTTGTTTGTAGGCAAGAATACGTTCCTCTAGTAACCGGTTATACAACAAACGGCAGCGTTTAAGAGTAAATTGTATCTTCTGTTTTTGCTCTTTTGTTGGGTATATTCGGTATTTGTAGGCAACAAGCAATACTATTCACCTCGTTCTTTTTGGCTTTCAATATATTTTTTGATTACATCCAGTTGAACTGTACCTACGGTTGCAACAAAATACGAGTTTGTCCATAGGGAAGGGAGTCTACTTTTTAGATGGCTAAACTCTAGTCTTAGCACTCTTAACGTGTACCCTTTCAAATGTTTCACTACTTTGTGGATTCCAAACTGTGGATCGCATTTGATGAGCAAATGAACATGATCGGGCATGATTTCCATTTCAACGATTTCTGTGTTTAACGCTTTAGACTTCTCTAAAAACAAACTTTTTTAGCCTTGTATCAATTGGTTCTTTGAGTACCTTTTTTCGATACTTAGGACAAAAAACAACATGATATTTACAATCAAAAACGATATTATGATTACTTTCTGCTTTTCTACTCAATGTCATCACCTACAGTAAATTGTACCACAAATAGTTAGTTTAATATAGTTTATCTAACATGTTTTATAGAGAGAATTTAAGAATTTGCTCTTAACATCCCTAAAGGGATGCAGAGCAAAGTGCCTTATATCCCCATGGCTAAAGCAAGGGGTTTTACGGCGAATTTGATAACAAGGTGGATCTAAATACTTTCATCGGTGATGCTAAAAGCAGCATAGATGATGTCGAGCCAAAGGCGCTTGAATAGATCAGGACTGGAGTTTTCAACCCAGAGGATGTCTTTGTTCCCGCGGGACAAGCCTGGAAATTTCCAAGGGCCGCATTTAGAGGCAGCGAGGGAGGCCCTTGCTAATAAAAGTTGAGAAGGTGAAAAAATTGACCGAAGAAATAAGGACGAATTACCATAGTTCATTACGCGAGATAGCTGAAATTTGGGATCCCGTGCTCAAACAGTTCCGAGATAGTTTTATAGATACCAGGGAAAAAGGATGGGTAGGTGCGTTACTGACAAAACCGATCTCGGATTTAGTTAGTCTAGTAAAGCTAGCTAAATCCTTCAAGTCTGTAAAAGTAGCAACCTTGCCTGTATTTGGAGCTATATTGGTTGGTATTGGCGGGTACTTTGTTGCTGCTGACTTGTCGTTAAAGATTGTTATTGCATTAATCTCTTTTATTGTGCTCTATGTATTAATTCTCCCAAAATACCTGTTTCAGATGACAACACTAGGCCATGTTAATTTTCACATAGGGGCGTACAAGACCCTTAAACCAAAGGAATATGAGTTGATGCGACACGCTCTGAGAAAAGATTTCACCTTTACGGGTCTGTACGATATGGTGACAGGTGCTTTATTAGGGGAAAGGGACCAAAAGCAAGCCGTACAGCTCATTTTGACTCATTTTAATGAGGATCGAGCAAAGTATGAAAACAAGATTGATAAATTAGAAGAAAAATATGAGGAAGCTTTAGATGCCTTTAATGATGTTATTGATGAGTTGAACAAACAAGTTTATGATGCTGAAAAAGCGATCGGATATTTAATTCAACTCATAAAGGATATAAATATTATCCTCTTTCGGATGAACAACAATGCTTTGGATAAGTCTGACTTAAATATTATTTCGGGCTATTCAATTTATGTGAGGAAAAATGATAGACTAATTAAGCGGGCCGATATTCGAACAACAGGTCATACACCAGCAGTAATCTCCTTAGATGATCCGAATTATGCGGATTATGCCGCTGTAATTGCTGTGAAGGAGGAGCAAACAAAGCCTGTTTATAATAATTCGATCCATGGACATGTTATTGTTTCTTACTTTATGAAAATGCATAATGGAGAAAAATGGGTATTTAATTTTCATATTGATGAAACATATAATGAGAAAGCTTTGTTATTTACATTTAGTGATGATATAATTGAAACAAATGAGATATTCCGGTTAATTCATGCACTTTGTTTGCTAATGCAAAAGAGTAATCTTTTTTCAGAGGAGGATGGTATCAATGAGACACGCGCTTAAGACGAATTATGGAATCATAGATTCACGGTCACAAAAGGAGATCATTGAACATCGCCGTGAGAAAAGAGAGCAGCTGATCAAGCAAGTTCGTGATCAAGTCCATAAAAAAGTTGAACAAGCTAAAGCCTTAGTCTAACTAAGGCTTTTTTTATGTTTGTTTTTATATTATTTTGCCCATACTTGCTACTATTCCATTTATAGGGGGAGTAGTAAAATGAAGGGAAAACTCTATCAATTTCCGATTCATCGAACCAAGAAATCAATCAATGACGTTATAGAGGTTCGTAGAAAACAACGTGAGGAAACTATAAGGAAGCTTAGAGAAAAATTCCCGCGAAAAAAAGATAAATAGATTGAGGCGTTTGTTTACAAATAAGTTTTGAAGTTGACAATAAAGAAACCCATTGAAGCATATTGCCACACTTAACGTCTCGTGCTAAAATAAAGAGGTATTATTTCCCTTTGATTAACACTTTGTTAATCGTTACGTTGAAGATTAAAGCCCTAGAGGCGGTATGAAATCCTTGAATAGCTTCGTCTATTTCAAGCGAGGAAACCGTCTCGGGGCTTTTTTGCGTTCCTGGGAGGTTATACAAAACATTTAAAGGAGATGGAAGTATGACTACAGCAACTAAGAAAAAAATGGCATTAAAATAATGGTGAAGGTCGTAAGTAGGTTTAGCGATAAAATTTCCGGTACTGACGAGTTCTTGAATAATGGTCTAAAGTAGAATGTTGTGGCTGTGGAGCAGTGTGCATGGGGTGGAGTAAACCTGAGTTAATGAAACACCTTACACTCTCATGGGGAGCGTCAAGTACATAGAAGCGCCACAATGTGATGCGCTTATAGCGAAAGAAAATAATGCGAGGGAGGCTTTCAACGATGTTTAAAGTTAATATCTATTCCATCAAGCAAGTCAAAGAGAAGGCGGGATTATATGACCTTCAATCCAAAGTCATTCGTTCGCCAAAAGATGTTCATGAATTGGTAGAAAAAGTACTCGATTTGAGCAATGAAGCTTCTGAGTTATTTGGGATTATTACTCTAAATACGAAAAATGTAATTGCTGGGATGCATATTTTATCTAAAGGCTCGCTCAATTCTTCACTTGTTCATCCGAGGGAAGTTTTTAAAGCTGCTATTTTGAATAATGCTGCATCACTTATCTGTTTCCATAACCATCCAAGCGGAGACTGTTCGCCATCACCGGAAGACATTCAGTTGACTGGGCGTTTAGTGGAAGTCGGTAGCGTTATAGGTATAGAAGTGCTCGATCACGTCATCGTTGGAAATGACTTCTGCAGTCTTAAAGAAAAAGGCTTTATGTAGAATCGGGGCTAACCCGATTCTTTTTTTCGGATATAGTGGAATATTTGTTAAGCAAGTCCAGCTACACCATTTTTGACTAACACCGGCCTTTGCTATACATCAAAAAAGTGGATTCCGCCTGCAAAAAAATCCAACAAGGGAGATGTGGATATTATGGCCAGGATAAGCCAGACGACAATTGACCGACTTGAAGAATTAGATTTAGCAGACTTTGCAATGCAATTAGGTGACCAATTGAAGCGGGAAGGGAGGCATTATTACACTTATCGAAATGGTGGTGAGAAAACGCCAAGCCTATGTATCACTCCGGAAAAACGGATGTGGACCGCTTTTGGTTCGACCGAATCTGGCTTTGGGGCCATAAGCTATTTTTCATATCGCAAGTGGAACACGCCAAAACCTAAAGGTGAGCAATTTATTGAAGCAGTAGAGGCTGTGGCGCAGATCGCAGGAGTCCTGATTGAGTATGAGGATGGGAAGGTTGTAACTCCGGCAGCGTATACAGGAGCACCTCGAGTTAAAGCTGCGCCGCAGTTAATCAGAGAGAATTTAAAAAAAGACAATCCGACGCTCGATCGATTTTTCCGGCGAATGATGAGAGAATTTCCTCTCACAGTTGAAAATACTCAGCATTTCAGAACGAAGCGACAGATGAATGATCGGCAGATCCATACGCGTGAGTATAGGTCATTATTCGATAACAAAACACAAAGGTATCAGGTTGCAGACAAAGTGATGAAGGAGTTGGGTGAACCCGAGGGAATTCCTGGTTTTGCTTTCTGCAAAGGTAGTCAATTTAACTATTGGACCATTTTGGGCAAAGCAGGAATTCTTCTTCCGTTTAGGGACATTTACAATCACATTACTGGTTTTCAAATTCGCTATGATCGACCCAATGTCAATTTTAAAGTAGACGGGAATATCAAGGTGATTGAAAAAAATCCACTTCAAGTGATTGATTTGGAAACCAGTGAAATATTGTGGGAAGGGACCGAAGATCAGCTTAACCATATGAAATTCGAAAACGGAGCATCGGTTTCGAAGAAGTATCGTTGGTATGGCTGGCTGGCATCCAATCCAGACCCTGAGAGAGGAATATTGAAGGGTACTGCGAATGGAGACCCTGCTCCTTATCATGCAGCTGTTCCTACTGAGGTGCTTGAACACTGGCACCCAGGACAACATATTTCAGAGGTTATGGATACGTCAACGATTTGGTGGGGTGAAGGCCCAATCAAGGGTGATATTTCTTCGGATTACACCGAAGAACTGCATCTTCAAGTCGCCGGTGTTTCCTCTTGGAAAATTCTTTTAGAGCCCACATTGAAGATCAAGCCCAAACGTGTCATACTCGGTTTCGATGCCGACTCTCAATCGAAAGATGATAGTGTCGGTAAAGCCGTTCTAAAGTGTGTACAAGAAGCAAAGCCGATCTTGAACGAAAAGGGTATCGAACTTGCGATCTCGATCTGGCCGGAAGAAATTGCTAAAGGAATAGATGATTTATTCCTTTCTGGCTATAAGGGACAAACGTTTCTTCTGTAATCCGGTGATACTATCTTGAATGATGTCGAAGACGGCTTTCCTGTAGCTACGGCGACCATCAATACGAAAGAGAAACTTCCGTCTAAACGGCACATCGTAATTAAAAACTACAGTGAAAACGAAGGAATCTTGGAAGCTCTGGAGGAAGCCGGAATTGTCAAGAAAACAGGCGACTTTGTGGCAGCAGGCTTCAGTCGATGCCCTGTTGCTGAATTGCAACTGGAAATGAGTTTGTACCAATATTAGGAGAGGGATGTCCGTATGTATTCCGGCTGCCCTCTCTTTTCTGATTAGGAGGATCCTAGTATGTTCGTTCAAATGAAATTGTTAGAATATGATCGAGAACTGAAGGAAGCCATTCAGGACTACTTTTCCGAGGTACAAAAGATGGTTCGGGTTAGGTGTAGCGAAGCAGGGTATGCAGGGGACAAGCAAGAGGAAACTACAGCCAGGAGATTTTCTTTATCAAATTCGCCGTAAAACCCCTTGCTTTAGCCATGGGGATATAAGGCAATTTGCTCTGCATCCCTTTAGGGATGTTAAGAGCAAAATTCTTAAATTCTCTCTTTAAAACATGTTAGATAAACTACATTAAAATAACTATTTGTGGTACAATTTACTGTATCTCAACAATGCTCCAACTGTGGTGAAATCGTCAAAAAAACACTATCCGAACGAACGCATCAATGTTCTTGCGGATATGCTGCAGATCGGGTAAATGCGGCGATTAACATACTAAACCTAGCTTTGAAAAACGTATCGTAACCTAAAAAAGACTAGGCTTGGATAGAGCCTCCAAGGAGGGGAAAGGTTACGATCCCCGATGATCTGAGAAGCCCCTGCCTTTAGGCATGGGAGCATGTCACTGCATGAATGTACACCTTATAAAGAAATGAATACTTAGCAGATTTTTGGTGGGTGCTACTATGATGATGATCATGAACTCACCTGAGGTGGGTCGTAATTTTTGAGGAGGTCTCGGTTTTGCTCTTACATGTGAAAAGTCATGAGCTTTATCCTGTCTCATTCTTATCGCTTCAGCCATATGATGTTAAACAACAGATACATAACTGGGATGAAGCATTCGATTGGACAGTTTATTTCGGCCAGCCTGGCGTTGAAGTGTATAAGATGCTGATTACAGGAAATGATGTGATTCAAGGGGCTATTGCCTTGGAGCGTAAAGAGGATCATGTGTATATACATCTTATAGAGAGCGCTCCTAATAATCGCTACGATAAGGAGTTTGATCTTATCGGCGAACATCTGGTAGCATTTGCTTGTAAGCGGAGCATGGATATTGGCTATGATGGACTTGTAGCCTTCCGTTCGAAGACCAGGCCGAGACTTCTTGCTTATTACATACGTGATATACATGCTCAGCATATTGGCGGCGGACACATGATCATATCTGAATCTGTTGCTGAAGAGCTTATTATGCTATACTTATCCTAAGAGGTGATGACTTATGAAGAATGATAAATATCCTCGCGAAAGTCTTGATGATGCTGCCCGCCGGTTCACCAATGGACATTATGTTGTGCAGTCTATGCCGGGTCCTAATCCGGAACGTGATAAGTTGATCAGTGAAGCAATTGCTAAATTAAAACAAGAACGCACTGGTGTCAAGGCTCGCCAATAAGGCGGGCCTTATTTATGTGCGATAAGATTGGAATGGATGACTTATGGTCCTAGTGTCTGCTTATATGCATGGTTCATTCCGAGCCAGTGATCCTCGTGACCGAAATGACATTTCCACCTAGTTTAATAGATTGGAGAGAGTGAAGTATCAATGACGCGATCAGCATATTGCTGGTTGCGTCTTTTTCCGATGCTATGGTAAAATTTAGTTGTACATTAAATTGCTCTTGGATGAGCTTGATCCCGAAGAGATAAATGCCCTAGTTGGCGGTATGAATTTGCTTAAGATAGCTATGTCTATCCTTAAGTGGAGGATAGTCGCTTACTGGGCTTTTTTGTGTTTCGGGAGTGGTTTACGAAAAGGCTGGAGAACAAGGATATATTCCTTGCTTTTTCGGCTTTTTTATTTCTCAAGGAGGAGGTATGGCATTTGTCGTATTTGGAACCGCCCGAAAATGAAATTCGTTTTAATGCTGCCTTTTTTGCTCATTCTCTGGAGGGATATGGACTTAGGGATGATAAGGCCAAAAGTCTAGAGAGTTTACTCTCGATCTAGTATCATGAAGGAAAAAGAGGAATCGATGAGCTTAACTGTACTATCAATGCCAGAACAACTAAGATTATTCTAGCGCCGGTAAGGCGCTTTTTTATTGGTGACAATTGGAAATGGATTGTCGATCTATGGAGAGTTATGATATAATCGTGATGTAACCTGTTCTATTTGCTCACTTGACCTATTTATTATAGGCAAGCAGTAGCCCGATGCCGAAGATAGAAACCCTATTGGGTGGAATGATCCCGGAATAAGTCTGTCCATTTTGACTTTACGTCTTTAATGGACAGACCATTCCCTGAGGAAAATCCATCAAATGGGGTTTTTTTATTATAGATATTTCTATATGAGGAGGGGACAGCTTATGCATTGGGCTCTGCTGATCTCCATGGCCATGTGCATTGTTATTCTGATGGCATGGCAGAAAGCAAAAGCCGACATTTCCTTTTTGGAAGGTAAGGCTTTTGATTTTTTAATGAGAGAGGAACACTTGGAACAGGAAGTAGAGATGCTTAAAGCAAGACTTATTCAGCGTCAAGATACTTCGTTTCGACCAGCTGCTCAAAATTACGCTGACCCGTTACATTCAGACGAACCTTACCATGAAATGTATACGGTAATGGATTTGCCTGAACCTCCACAAGATTTGGAGGTAACGGAAATCGGAGAAACTCAAGCAGCATTTCTGAAAAAGCTTGGCGTGGATCTGAATCATGCGGAACTGGAACTTGAAACATTTCATGCTATCCCTCAAATTGAGGAGCAGCCGGAAGAGAGTTACCATTTTGAGCAACCTTCCTTATTTGAAGAGATTGAAATCGCCCATATCTCTTCTGCTCCATCGCTAAATAAAAATGGTCTCTATTTCTGGAAGGGGACTATTGTTCAAAAATTTGGCGAAGATTTTTCTCTAATCTCGAACGGAACCCATCAGTATCATTTTTCCACAGAGAAGCTTCATGGTTTTCAGGTAGGCGATCCTGTAGATTTACATGTATTGGTCAATGATAGGAACAAAGAAGTTGTGAATGTATGGCTATCTGAAAAAGCAGCTATTACAGCATAACTTTCAGGTTGCCCACTTAATTGGGCAACCTTTGTTTCCATCTTTTGACCCATGACCAAAGGCTGTAAAATTTCCAAAATCCATTAGTTTTGTATAACTTTTATCCTAAAAATTGTATTGACAAGAAATGCCTATTTACCATAATATTGAAATCAGTGAATTCCAAATCAATAAGTAGTACTAATTACTACTTTTTGATATTTCATACATAATATTTTATACATTAATCTCGAGGGGATGACTACGATGTTACCGAAACAACTGGTTATTGATCACACGATCGAACTGATAAAAAAGACGATTGTTACCGAGTGTCCTTTTATTACCCAACAAAATTGTGGCGAAAATAAGGGCACGATTATTCTGCACTATACACCTCGTCATGATCTGCCTCGCGTAGAGACAGTGACATCCATTCAGCCGCGGTATGATAAAGGCAGAGTTTTTCTTGATTTCGTGAAAAATGAAATCGATGAAGATAACTTAGCGTGGCAACTAGACCTTATGGAAACTATTTTACAACGAGGCCGAATGAATTCTGGAAGCATCAACTTTTATTTCAGCGGAGGGTGCATTTTTGATATTGAAACCAAGAGCACTAAGCTGGCCAGTGACTATTAGGAGGAGGGATTATTACGTTATTAGCAATTGATAAACTTCCGAGTACCGGTGGAAAAGACTTACTCCCTGGCTTGCCAAGCTCACTAGCGGTTGAAAATTATCTTATGAATATTCTTGGTATCATGCAAAAGTACGGCGTTCTGGTTACCATCATGTGCTGTATTATGTTTATCTTTTTTTATAAACTTTCCAAGATCCGAAAGAACATGGTATTTGCAAAATTTTGGATCCTTAGTTCTTGGGGAATGGTTATTCTGACAATTATCTTTATCTTACTTCCGTACATCGTTCTTGGATTCTACGGGGAATCGGCAAATAGCACTAATTAGTATGATTAAGTACTTTTAACAAGAAAGGGGAAAGCGAGATGGGAAAGCTTTATCAATTTCCTGCGAAGTATAAAAAACGTCCGGATCTAAAGGACCTTTTTGTTAACGATGAAGTGGACACATACTATAAATACTTTACAGACAGCGACGATTGGCAAATAGAAGGGAAGAGACAAACTCTTTATGGCGGATATCCTGATGTCCAACCCTGTGATCCAGTTCGCTCCGATATGGTATGGTACGTTAATCATCAATTCGATTATCAAATTCGCCGTAAAACCCCTTGCTTTAGCCATGGGGATATAAGGCAATTTGCTCTGCATCCCTTTAGGGATGTTAAGAGCAAAATTCTTAAATTCTCTCTTTAAAACATGTTAGATAAACTACATTAAACTAACTATTTGTGGTACAATTTACTGTAGGTGATGACATTGAGTAGAAAAGCAGAAAGTAATCATAATATCGTTTTTGATTGTAAATATCATGTTGTTTTTTGTCCTAAGTATCGAAAAAAGGTACTCAAAGAACCAATTGATACAAGGCTAAAAAGTTTGTTTTTAGAGAAGTCTAAAGCGTTAAACACAGAAATCGTTGAAATGGAAATCATGCCCGATCATGTTCATTTGCTCATCAAATGCGATCCACAGTTTGGAATCCACAAAGTAGTGAAACATTTGAAAGGGTACACGTCAAGAGTGCTAAGACTAGAGTTTAACCATCTAAAAAGTAGACTCCCTTCCCTATCCTCGTATTTTGTTGCAACCGTAGGTACAGTTCAACTGGATGTAATCAAAAAATATATTGAAAGCCAAAAAGAACGAGGTGAATAGTATTGCTTGTTGCCTACAAATACCGAATATACCCAACAAAAGAGCAAAAACAGCAGATACAATTTACTCTTGAACGCTGCCGTTTGTTGTATAACCGGTTACTAGAGGAACGTATTCTTGCCTACAAACAAGAAGGGAAAACACCGAACTACTACGATCAAGCAAACACGTTCAACGAGCGTAAACAACACATTCCGGCATTAAAGCAAGTGCATTCGCAAGTGTTACAGGATGTTGCGAAACGATTGGATAAGGCGTATCAAGCATTTTTTAGACGAGTGAAGCAAGCCGAGACTCCAGGGTTCCCACGTTTCAAACCACAATCGAGGTACGATTCGTTTACCTATCCGCAAGGCGGGTACACAATCCCTGGCAATAAAATAAAGCTATCCAAGATCGGTGAAGTGAAAATAAAACTACATCGAGAACTGCAAGGCAAGATGAAAACCTGTTCCATCATTGTCAAAAACGGAAAATACTATGCTTGTTTTTCGTGTGAGGTTGAAGCCAAACCTTTGCCTATAACAAACATGAAGGTTGGTATAGACTTAGGACTCAAACACCTTGCAATACCATCTGAAGGAAAACCGATAGAATCACCCAAATATCTTCGTCTAAGTGAACAACGATTGAAACATCTACAACGTGCCGTATCCAAAAAGAAAAAAGGTTCGAAACGTAGAAGCAAAGCTGTACATCAATTGGCGAAATTGCATGAGCATGTAGCCAATCAGCGAAAAGATCATGCGCACAAGGTTTCTCGTAAACTCGTAAACCAGTACCAATTGATTGCTTTTGAAGATTTAAACGTATTAGGGTTGGTTAAGAACCATCATCTTGCAAAAAGCATTGTTGATGCAGGATGGCAGCAACTCGTACAATTCGTGATGTACAAGGCTGAAAGTGCCGGTCGTCAAGTGGTGCAAGTGAATCCATACAACACATCTCAACAATGCTCCAACTGTGGTGAAATCGTCAAAAAAACACTATCCGAACGAACGCATCAATGTTCTTGCGGATACGTTGCAGATCGGGACGTAAATGCGGCGATTAACATACTAAACCTAGCTTTGAAAAACGTATCGTAACCTAAAAAAGACTAGGCTTGGATAGAGCCTCCAAGGAGGGGAAAGGTTACGATCCCCGATGATCTGAGAAGCCCCTGCCTTTAGGCATGGGAGCATGTCACTTGATTCGATATAAGTTAGGCTTGCCGTGTGGGCCGAGGAAACGTACTTCTGAAATAATCGATTCTTTAAAGTAATGTACTTTATCTTGTTCATCCGAAACTTTTTGTATAATAACCATTTCAAGTTCTTTGTTTGTCATTTCCCGCTTTCCATAGAAAGATCCTTGTATAATCTGACCATCTTTCAATTCCACTTCAAGAGGTTGTCCTAAGTTGATTATCTGGTTTTGCTTATTAATATGTATATTAAGTTGCATCGTTACCATATTCACTCCTCTCATTATATAATAATAAGCCTATATCTATAAGTAATAAACGTAGATCTATTGCGTCCGGACGCAAAATTATCTCCAAATATAGTATTCACTAGTAAATTGTGTTTTTATACCCATATTCCATATTAACATGATTTGTAATCATATATTTGTAATAGAATAAGACTTACGGTAATGGATTTGCTTGTCTTTTTTTTGTGAATGAGAGTAAAGTTCATTTTCTATCTATAATATTTATTCCGGAATCGCTGGTAAAATCTGAAGGAGAAAGTATCCATCAGGTTTTTTCGTGACTAAGGATCAAACATTTAAGCCTCGATCCCACTCCTGGGACAACTGCGCTTTAATCACATCACCAAACATAATCCACTCCCAATCAGCTTCGCCTGTATAGGGATCTTCGTTATCCAGACGGAAGCTGTCACGCTGGCAGCATGTCACAATGCCGGTCACGCTTCGTGAATCGTACTCAGTGTATAGAGTTAACCTGACCTCTTTTTGGTATCGGTGAGATTGAAAAAGAACAGTGCTAATGATCTCAACTTCTTGATCGTCTAGAACCGGTCGCTCCAGGCGCTTGGACTGAATCTCCAACCTTCGGCTTTGTTCTGCATGCAGGGGAATGGAGAACCGTGAGTATTTCCACAGACCGTCGAGTTTTTTTTCCAATGTGTAACGACCTCCTAATCCATCAAAGCTGCTCACCACAAACGCCCCCCTAAATTCATAAGCATAGTCATCAGTTCTGCCTTTACCAAACTCCTAAGCATACAGAAACGATGGAAATAGCCGCGGACCTTGTATTCTACTTCAATACCCTTTGCATTCATGTCTGTGCTCAATATTTTAATGTCAAGCTTTTTCATCATGTTCCTGGCAATTTGCATTTCTATAAATATCAATTTCTCAACTTCTTTAAGGTAAAAAATAACATGACTGTATACAATCTTGTCCTGATTGATTTGCAATTCAGCGATATCTCTGGCTAGCATATCCAGCAAAATGGGCAGCAGCGTATAGTCTTTGATAACTTGAAAATCTTCTTCGGTTTCAATCCTTGGAATTGTACTCAAATTCATCACCCCAAAAATAAGAACATATATTCGTATTTTGTATTATATAACGAAAAGGTATGGAGTATGCAAGTGAAATTTTTGGAATATAACTTTTTTTCTTTTGCATTCATGGATAAATAAGTAAAACACTTCTCATACTACCCATTAATCTCACTTAAGGAGTGATTTTCTTGGCTAACCGATCTAACAACAACATTCTGGTAGTCCCGCAAGCGCGACAAGGATTAGAGCAATTAAAGTATGAAGTCGCTCAGGGGTTGGGCATTGCGATTCCTCAAGATGGTTACTACGGATATATGACTACAAGAGATACAGGAGCTATTGGTGGCCATATGGTAAGAAGAATGGTACAGATTGCAGAGCAGCAATTGAGTGGCTTAACCCGGTAATTTAAATAAAGACAAATAGACTGTTATCACTCGCCATTCTCTGAGTGATAACAGTCTATTGTATGTTGTTGATTTATAAAACAAATTCAACGAATGATGGAGTTCTCAGCATATTGTTGCGGGTCCAGTTCCGGAATTTAATCCTGGCTTTTAATACGGGCTCCAAATAAACAAAGTGCTTATCTTCTCCGGTTATGAGCTGTTTGGCGATCCCGTAGAATGCCTTTTTATGTTTGGGAGGTACGCCGAGCTCAATGATGCCAGCCGTCCGCTTTGTACCGTTTTCCTCTACTTGTCCAATCCAACCGAAATCATTCTTACGGTACCCCGAGATAAATACTTCAGCATATTCATACCTTACTATCTTCAGCCAATCGGAGCTGCGCTTACTGACGTAAAGACTGTCCTTTCTCTTGGCGACAATGCCTTCCATTTTGTTAGTACAAATAGTGTTGTAAAGGTCGGTTCCATTGTTCTCAGTAGCAGGGATAATGCTGATGTATGGATTCGGCTTTATTATGGATTCCAGTATAGATTTCCGCTTTATCAATGGCATTCGACGCAGATCCCGGTCGTTATGTCTCAAAACATCAAAAACAATATAATGCACAGGCCTATTCTTTACCGCGGCTTTTATTTTTGTTTGCTTGGATAGCTGGAATCTCTCCATGACTCTTTCAAAATCGATTGCTCCAGTATTTGGGTCAATGCTGCAGACTTCCCCATCCAGTATGAAATTATCGCCTGAGACTGCAGGATTCCAGAGCTCCGGATATTGCCGGGTACATTCATTGTTGTGTCTTGTGAATAACCTTGTTTCACCATTCTTGTACGTCATTATCAATCTATGGCCGTCTATCTTAGGTTCGAATAAAAATGCAGGATCGTTAAATGGTTCATCGCTCTTCTCGAGGAGCATTGGAGGAATAAACATAGAAGCATCACCTAAATTAATTTTATCAATAGGCGATAGTTTAGAGGAGTGGTAATTAAAGGAGATTACATGGTAATAGTAAGGAAAATGGTATAATCCCAGTAGGAGGGGATCTATATGTGTGGTAGATTTACGATTGTAGCTACAATGGATGAACTGATCACTCGTTACGATATTGATGAAATTATCTCACCTTTTAACCGACCCAATTATAATGTCGCTCCGACTCAAATGATACCGGCCATCATGATTGACGGTGAAATAACTAAATTGGATCAGTTCAAATGGGGCCTTATTCCTACCTGGGCGAAGAACCCTAAAATAGCTTATACAACAATTAACGCCCGAGCTGAAACTGTAGCTGAGAAACCAGCTTTTAGAAATGCAATAAAGCGTAAACGATGTTTGATACCGACCAGTTCATTTTTTGAATGGAAGAAGATCGGAGCAGATAAGCAGCCTATGAGGATATTACTTAAGAATGAGGATTTTTTTAGCATGGCAGGGTTATATGAGTCCTGGAGAGATCCGGAAGGAAACATAATTAATTCATGCTCAATTATAACGACTACACCTAACGAACTTATGGCTGAAATCCATGATAGAATGCCCGTTTTACTAAAGAAAGAAGATGAAGAATTATGGCTTGATCCGGGGATGACAGAACCTGAAATGGTTCGTCACTTACTTGTACCCTACCCAACTGAAGAAATGAAAGCATATCCGGTTTCAAAAGCAGTCGGGAATGTAAGAAATAACGGAGAAGAGTTGATTAAAGAATGGGTCCAATGAAATAAATTCTTTTTAGCAATTAAGAGCGGCTGCCTACAAACGAAGCCACTTAGCGAACTCTGAATTCGCAAGTGGCTTTTAAATATTTTGACTCATTCATAAACGTAACGGAGTCATTTGTATGAGATTCAATAACACCCGCGTAATCAATGATTTCTCCGTTTTGCCAGACTTCAGTTTTAAGCCCAAACATTATTGCATTATCGAAATCAGCAGTTGTTTTTATAACGAATCCGCTTTTGTACATATCACACCTCCTCAACAGAAGGAGGATATTCAGCTTTTAACTTAGTAGTTTCGAATAAAAATAAAGCTGGTGCCTTATCTGTCCTGTTTTTGATAATATGGCCATAATACTTTCCAAATTTCTCAAACACAAACATTGTTTTACCCAATTCTTCCCGCAAAGGATATTTTTCTAACATAATGCACCTCCGATAAATAGTGATTCTACACATAGAAGTGAATTCCTTCATTATAACGAATAGGTGATCAATGAGATATTAGTCACTATTGCCATCTGTATAAAATTTGCATTATAATTACTGTAATCAAGATGCCTCGGGAGAATGACTCAAGGGCACGCCATTATATGGTGTGCCCCTTTTTATGTTCTATTTCGTGAAGCGGGGTTAATATGAAAAGTTTTATCTTAAGAGAGTAATTTGTCCACTTTTCGATGGAGAACAAGAAATAAAAACCAATGTCTTTGTTGCAGCGCTAAAGGAGAATTTGAGCAATTAATGTTCATAGTTGTAGAGGAAGGGTGATGTAATTGAAATTTCTTGAACTGTTCTCCGGTCAGCAAGGAACCATCATATCTTCTTTGATATTGCTGCCCATTTTCATTCTGATGTGGTTAATAACCCTTCACCTGTATAAACGCAGGAGGAAAAAGTCTTACCTCACACTTACGATAGCACTAACAATGACCCTTCTAGACCGCGGATGTGCGATATGGCTTTCTTTAGGCCCCAAACCTGGGCACTTCATCAAAGTAATAAGAATAGAAAACGCAATAACCTGTTTAGGTAATTGTGCGCTTATACTTCTAATACTTGGCTTTTACCAATTGTACCATGTAACGCAGAAACGTACTCATTGGATCTTCTATGGCTTATGCGCAGCCTCTTGCGGAGCTGAAATTGCTAATGTTTGGATAGGGAGAGCATTTATCTTGATTTTTATTATTGGCAGTTTGCTTGCGTTGGGTGGAAAAGTAGGTAACGATTTTAAATTCCGCTGGGCGCTAGGATCCTTTCTCTTAACTGATGTCATTCAAGTATGGAATGAGCATTTCATGCACCAAGCAGCTAATTGGGAAACGTTTTTAGAGAAGGCATTGCCTGCTTTATCCTATTCCATTCTCTTTTTCCTTTTGCTTGAACGTGTAATCGAGGTCATGCAAATGTCTTATATTTCTTCCATCACGGATGCACTTACAGGGCTATATAATCGTCGTCATTTTTATTTATCCGTTGAAAAATCCATACGTACCGATCAGAAACCGTCCATAATCTTCTCCGACATCGATAATTTTAAGCGATTGAACGATACGAAGGGCCACAAAGCTGGTGACGATGTTTTAAAGCAGGTGGCGACTATTGTTAAAGAGGAAGTCGGTGGAATAGGCTTGGCGGGGCGCTATGGAGGGGAAGAGATCGTAGCTATGATTTCCGATCCGAGCATAGATATGAAGCAACTGACTGAGCGCATTCGTTTTAGGATTGAAAAGGAAACGATAGTTACTGTTAGCATTGGATACAGCAAATTAGAAGGTAAGGGTATCACGCATGATGTGTTAATTAAACAGGCAGACATAGCAATGTACCAAGCGAAAACAACGGGGAAAAATAAGTGTGTCCGATTTGCATCTTGATTTATGAGTGGATTTGAGGTGGTGGTTTGAGAACAACGCCATGAATCGTTAATTCGTTTGAAATGTGGACGAACTCATTGGGAAAACGATTCCGCGACGGATCCATAGTAATGATGTTTCTCGCATTATTAATCAGCAGTGTAGACATTCTATCAAACCCTTTCTATGTAAAATATTCCAAATTCCTCAATTGATAAAAAAACCCTAACTACGAACGCAATACGAAGAAAATATTGCGTTCGTAGTTAGGGTTTTTTCGGTCCCTAGTAGAGCCCCCAAACCAATTTTTGAGGTTATACGAACTTTTTTCTATTCAATTATTATTGTTATGATATGTGAACATTTTATATATGTCAATTTGTCGGCTTACCCTACTTTAGGTAACTTTACTATATATAACTATCTAACTAATATTTCAGTACTTTTCAGCTTTAGGGAACTTCGATATGATACTAGATATAGCGGCATATTAATAATAGAGGAGTGGTAACATGAAATACCGGAGATTGGGCGGAAGCGGCTTGAAGGTTAGCGAAATCAGCTTGGGAAGCTGGTTGACCTATGGAGGATACGTCGAAAAAGAAAACGCGGTTAATTCCATTTATAAAGCTTATGACCTAGGCATCAATTTCTTCGATACGGCCAACGTATATGAGAGAGGCGAAGCCGAGAAGGTAGTAGGGGAAGCGTTAAAGCCGTATCCCCGCGATTCTTATGTGCTTGCAACGAAAGTATTTTGGCCAATGGGCGATGGTCCTAATGATCGCGGATTGTCCCGCAAGCACGTATTCGAGCAGCTGCATGCCAGCTTGAAACGGCTCGGCACCGACTACGTGGACATTTACTATTGCCACAGATACGACCCGGCAACTCCTGTGGAAGAGACGCTTCGCACGATTGACGATCTCGTAACACAGGGCAAAATTTTGTACGCCGGGGTCAGCGAATGGACAGCAGCGCAAATAGCGGAAGGGCTCGCCGTCTCCGATAAATATTTGCTCGACCGCATTGTCGTCAACCAGCCGGTCTACAACATGTTGAACCGTTACATCGAAAAAGAGATCATCCCGCTCGGAGAAAAGCAAGGCGTCGGTCAAGTTGTATTCTCGCCGCTGGCGCAAGGCCTGCTGACGGGCAAATACAAGTCTGCGTCGGATTTTCCGCAGGACAGCCGGGCTGCGAAGCTGGAAAATATACGTAACGGCATCACCGAGGATAAGATCGAAAAAGTCGTCCAACTCGCAAAAATCGCCGGCGAACTGGACATTACCGTCGGCCAGTTGGCGCTCGCCTGGATTTTGCGCCAGCCGAACGTGGCCAGCGCGCTCGTCGGAGCGAGTCGTCCCTCGCAGGTTGAAGAAAACACGAAAGCCTCTGGAATCGAGCTGCAACAAGACGTTCTCGACCGTATTGAAACGATTCTTGCATCATAAAATGATTTTGTATAAATAAATGAAAAACCGCCCTTTATCTTGCCAAGAAAGCAGGATGGAAGAGCGGTCTTTTTTTAAGAGGGTAACCGGGTTATCGTTAGTTAATGAATTGCAAATATTGAAGCATCCGCTTCAACATGACCGCCGCTTGAGGCTGGGACGTTTTCAGAGGTCAAAGAAATCTTATGCCAATCGAACCAATCCCGCCAAGAGCACACGAACGTTCCCTGATTTGCAAGTAAAACGTCTGCGGTTTGAATACCGATATCGTCGAAACAAAGGGAGTAGCTGCGCCCTAAAGAGAGGGGCACTGGATGAACAATCATTTTGCCTAGGCGGAGCGGGTGAAGTTTGACCTTTTTCGCAAATTCGGGCTGATCGCAGCAGCCGGAGACCGTCATTTGGCCGAATTCATGCCGCATTCCTGGTATTGAAGAATCCGGAAATGTCTAGCGACACAAATGTTCCTACATAACATTAGAGTAAAATGCTTGAGAAATCAGGCTTTTCTTTTTTATTGTAGGAGGATTTGTGTCGTGGAAAAACGCACAAAACTTCCTACATTGTGGTGATCGCAGGTTTTAATTGATCATCGCTAAGCTAACGGGCAGGAGAGTTAAATAGGGGAGGACAAAATTGGTCCTCTCCTATTTGCCATTATTCGTTTTTGGTTTTGATTTCAACGTGGTACTGACTTTAAATAACCGGTACATTTAATAGATTACGTAAATGCTTGACATCGCTACTCGGCGGACGTCCAAACATTCGGGCGTATTCCCGACTGAACTGGGAAGGGCTTTCGTAACCGACGCGAAATCCGGCATCGGCGGCGTCCAAAGATTCCGTAAGCAACAAACGGCGTGCTACTTGTAGTCGGAGGATCTTCTGATACTGCAGGGGGCTCAAAGTGGTTACCTTTTTGAAGTGTTTGTGCAAGGATGAGGGGCTCATGTTTACTTCCTTCGCCAATTCTTCAATCAGGAGAGGCTTGGAATAATCACTGTTAATCAGATGAATCGCTTTTGAGATGCGATAGGCCTGGCTGCCGATATAGGCGAATTGCTTAATTAACTCTCCCTGCTCGCCTTGTAGCACCCTATAAAGAATCTCACGGATGATGAGTGGCGCAAGGATCGGAATATCCCCAGGCGTATCTAAAAGTTTGACAAGCCGGAGTATAGCATCTAGCAGCGGGGGGGTGAATTTATTTACTAAAATGGCGCGTTCCGTCTTCCCGTTCCATTTCTGATTGGTCTCCTTGACGATATCCAGAATGATATCTGCGTTGAAGTCTAATTGAAGACTCAGGTAAGGGACTTGCGGAGTGGCCTCAGTAATCTTTCCGATAATCGGCAGATGAACGGAGCTGACGAAATAGGTGGCCGGATCGTACCGGTAGCTTTCTCCGGCCAATGTGGCGGTCTTAGAGCCTTGTGCGATAACGCAGAGAGAGGGCATGTTAATGGTATGTATCGGCTCCGATACATGGGATGAGCGCCTGAAACGAAGCTCAGGCAGAGCTGAAGCGTGCGTGCCGTCCGATGGGGAATGACGCTGAATCAGCATAGCCAGTTCTTGTTGATAGGCCGCAATAGCAGGGGGAGCAATGAGTTGGTTCATGTTCAGCGTTCCTTTCACGTGCAGTCTGATGAGCACAGTGTAGCAATTCGGATAGGATTAGGCAAGGAACGGACATGAATAGTCTACCTGTTTCGAATGGATAATATCTATAATTTACAGGGCAGGTCAACAGGAAAGCCTTTACCAATAAGTAAAAGAAAGAAGGATTCGGATATGAGTTTTGAAGAGAACTTCTTGACGGGAATCAAAGACAAGGTCATCGCAATTACGGGCGCAAGCAGCGGAATTGGCGAGGCAACTGCGCTTCTGCTCGCTGAGCGCGGCGCGAAAGTTGTGCTTGGGGCGCGCGGATTGGATCGCCTTGAGACTGTGGCGGCTCGCATCGCGAATATGGGCGGTGAAGTCGTTTATGCACGCACAGACGTGAAACGACGCGACGACCTAACCGCCCTCGTCAAGCTGGCATGCGAACGGTTCGGCAAACTTGATGCTCTGGTCAACAACGCCGGCGTTATGCCAATTTCCCCCCTCGATGACCTGCGCGTCGAGGATTGGGAGGAGATGATCGACGTTAACATTAAAGGTGTTTTGTACGGCATCGCTGCAGCGCTGCCTGTCTTTCGCAAGCAGGGCTTCGGACATTTCGTCAACACCGCTTCTACAGCTGGACATAAGACTGTACCGAACCAGTCGGTCTATTCCGGCACGAAGTTCGCCGTGCGCGCCATCTCCGAGGGTTTGCGCCAGGAGGCCGGCGATAAGCTGCGCGTGACGATCATCTCGCCTGGCTTCGTTAGGACAAACTTTGCCGAAGGTGTGACAAATCCGGAGATGAGAGTCCAACTCGAAGCGTCCCGGGACAAGTTCGCGCTGCCGCCTGATGCGATTGCTCGCGCTATTGCGTTCGCGATCGAGCAGCCGGCCGACGTTGATGTGAGCGAGATTATTGTCCGTCCCACTGCGCAGGGTTAACTCCGTCTCGAAGATGCGAGGTGAAACTAATTAGATACGTCGAATCTTTTGTAGCGAATTGGGGTCTTAAATGAACACCCCAAAACACCCATTATTATTGGTGGACGGAATAAAGTGTTAAGCTAACGGAGAACGATAGTGGAGGAGCTTGTTTCGTGGCAGCTCCTCTTTTCTAATGGCTCTTTTTATAAATATTGCTGCTATTTTTACATTCCTATTTTAACTTCTGTCTCTATGCAGGAAAATTTTGTGATACTGTGGAATAAGTTGGATTTACAATTATATTTAGGAGGTTCCATTAATGGAAGATTGCTTAATATGCAACCGTATTAACATGATTAAAGAAGGCATAAATAAATATTTTGTAGCTGAACTCGAAACGGGCTATGTGGTGATTGGAGACCATCAATATTTCGAAGGCTATACACTGTATATTTGTAAGGTACACAAGAATGAGCTTCACGAATTAGATAGCGATTATAAGCAGAAGTTTCTAGATGAAATGAGTAAAGTATCTGAAGCAGTTTATAGAGCGTTCAAGCCAGACAAGCTTAACTACGAACTTCTTGGAAACGGTGATTCACATATGCATTGGCACATTTTCCCCAGACGATTGACTGAAACCAACCCCAAATTTCCTGTTTGGTGGACTCCAAAAGATACCATGTATTCAGAAAGTGTTAAACCAAGTAACGATGCATTGGAAGAATTAAAGAATAAGTTATTAGTTGAGTTGAATAAAGTTGTCTAATCCCTAATCAAGCCGTCTTAAAAGTATGTACAGTGGTGAAAGTGACTTTTTACATGTAGTTTTAAGGGGGAGAAAAGTGAAAGATTATATTAAAGAATTAAGAAGTTTCGTTGGCAAAAGACCGATTCTCTTGTGCGGTGCAAGTGTGATTATATTTGATGAAGAAGGCAAAGTTCTTATGTTACACAGGGCTGATAATCACAGTTGGTGTTTCCCAGGTGGTGCGGTTGAGCTTGGAGAGAAAGTAGAGGAAGCGGCTATGCGAGAAGCATATGAAGAGACAGGATTAAAAGTTGAGGTTGAAGACTTAGAGTTATTTGGCGTGTTTTCGGGACCAGACTTACATTATATATATCCGCATGGAGATGAAGTCTACAACGTAGATATTGTATATATAACTAACAAATTTAGTGGTAAAGTCAAGATAAATAATGAAAGTAGGAAAGGTTCATTCGTACATATCTTTGATATTCCTAAAGAAATAAGTCCGCCAGTTATACCAATTGTAAACGAACTGAAAAAAAGAATGTGTGTTAAATAATGAATAATTTGTTCTCACGAATTAACTTGGTCTTTTTCTTATTAAGCTAGATAACAATAGTGAAGAAGCTTGCTTCGTGACAGCTTCTCTTGGCAGTATTGCGGAAGACATTATTTTTGGAGGTGTGCCTAGTGAGTGACATAATTGATTATTATTCAAGTTTTGATGAGTGGGGACGGTTAGATAGAGAACCACTTGAATTCATGATTAACTGGCATTTTATTAAGACTAACCTTCCTCCTAAAGGCAAAATTCTCGACAACGGGGCGGGACCAGGGAAATACTCGATGGAGTTAGCGAAACTTGGATATAACGTAACAATTACTGATTTAACACCAAGGTTAGTTAATGTAGCAAAGGAAAAAGCAACTGAACTCGGTCTTGTAAATAATTTTTCGGATTTTCTAGTCAAAGATGCAAGAGATTTATCTGGTTTAGAATCGGATCAATTTGATGCTTCACTTATGTTAGGGCCACTATATCATCTACAAAATGAACAAGACCGAGTTAAAGCTGTTCAGGAACTTCGAAGGGTTACAAAAGATGGAGGTACGGTTTTTGTTGCAATCCGGCCACGAATAAGTAAGGTTCTAACTACATTAATGTTCCCAACACAATGGAAGCCATTAGACGGTATGGCAGAAATAAATGAATTTAAAAAAACGGGTGTGTTTAATCATGCAGACAAAGGCAGGTTTACAGGAGCATATTTTTTTAATATTGAAGATATCAAACCTTTTTTTGAAAGCAATGGCTTTGAAACATTAAAATTACTTTCTTCGGCAGGTATAGGTGGAAGATTAACTAAAGAAAATTGGGACTACTGGTCTTCACGTGGTGAAGAAGAAATGCTTATGGAATTAATTTATGAATCAGCTGAAGACCCTTACATATTAGGAGCAACGGCTTCACATTTACTGTATATCGGTAGAAATGTTTAATCTTGTTGAACGACGGGGTACGATAGCTGAATAAAAAAAGAGAGGCGACCGACACAACTATCGGTCGCCTCGCTGCACTAACGGGCAGTATAGTTGAGTTACAAAAATTGGAAAAAGTTATTGCCTTAGTGTATATTTAGTATAGTATTTATTTCGGAATAATCACCGACTGGAGGATTGAACTATATGAAATTCCTTATGGCGGTCCTAATAATACTGTGTGCAGTAATACCGACCTACTATTACATTAAACTCCGTGGATGGAAGAAGAAATTGTAAAATTTTTTCTGCACTAACGCAGAACGATAGCAAAATGGCGGTTGCTTCGACAGCCGCTTTTTATTGCTCCGAACAGGCAGATTCGTTCAATAGCCTAATGGTAAAAAGTAACAATTTTGTTATTCAGTACGTCTAAGAATTGGAGGTGCTTATATGCGGATTTTTGCAATTATCATATCCATTGCTATTATAACTACGGGATGTACAATAACAGACAGAAAAAACACTCCAGAAAACACAGTACACGTAAATAAGATCCAACTTGCCCCGGCAATCGAAACCCCGACAGCAACTGTTTTGCAATCGCCAGAGGATTTCCTAAACTCTAAAGGTCTCAAGGTGAAGGGAGAACCGGAGAAGTTCACCGTACAGGTGCCTCAAAACTGGGACGTAAAACTGGGCGAATTTCCGCAGGGTTTGTTTTGGCGGCTTGCCAACGAATATTCCAAAGACGCGGGCCTTGACTTGGTTCAGTTAAAAGGGAAAACCGTGGTAGTTTGGCGTTATGCATTGGCCGAAGGACTGCGTGCCCCGAATCCACAAAACAACTTCGATTACCCTTCCAATGTCGTGCTACTTGTCGACTCGGGGAATACGGCCGGCGCCTGGCTCGCCTTCAATTATTTCAGCATTGGACCTTCTGTAAATAAACGGTACTTGCCCGAAATCACCGGTCTGCCATTCGATAAGTGGGTCGCGCTGCAAGGCTTATTCAGCGATCCCGGCAAGAACGCGGATTTGGGGGCGATGGGTCCGACAGAAGTGCTTGCGGCGTTCCTGAAAGCTGCGGACGAGGGCAACAAAACACGGGCTTATGCATGCCTGAGTCCAAATGAAATGTTGAACTCGCTAATCGTGAATATTGCCGGAAAGCCGCTGCTCTACAATTCCGGATTCGGCGAGAACAACTCTATGGTTGAAAATCTCCTTATGGCAAAACCCACTTCCTTCAAGCTCATGGACCCCCAGACCATAACCGAAATCAACGACATTGGGGACCGCACGACTTTAGAAATCGAGGTTCGGCTCAGGCTTAAATGGAGGGACAATGCATTCAATACACATAATGACGATGAAGCCGGTATCAATACTCGCTTCGCTATAATGATGAAATTCGCAAACGGCTGGAAAGTCAGCGAATTCGGCACAGGTCCGTGAGCGGAGGAACAAATGGACGAAAAGTTCGAAAATTATTTAGTCCTAAATGTTACGGTAAGATAGCTGAATAAACATCAGGAAAATATCAATCAGGTCGATTCAGCTAACGGAGAACGAGAGCGGAGGAGTTGACTAGTTGCAGCTCCTTTTTTGGTTTATTGAAGTAACGGGCAGTTTAGCGGAATGTTTAGAAGGAAAATGGGTTATCTAAAACGTATAATAATTCAAATAAGATAAAAGGCAAGGGTAGCAAAAAAGGAGGTACTTTATGTATGAAATTAAAGCTATGACAATACAAGATTATGAAGGTGTTTCAAAGTTTTGGAGTGAGGTCAAAGAATTTACGATCTCATTGGAATTTGATAGTAAGAACAGAATTGATTCATATCTTAGAAGGAATCCAGGATTCAGCAGTATTGCATATTTTAATGGAGAAGTAGTGGGCACAGTTTTGTGTGGACATGATGGACGACGTGGTTCGTTGTATCATGTCGTAGTTTCTAAAGATCATAGAAAAATGGGGTTATCAAAACAAATGATCGAAAGATGTATAAATTGTTTAACAGAAGCGGGAATAGATAATGGATTTTTATTTGTAAGCACAAAAGATGAAAATGCTCTTTCTTTTTGGAATCACAATGGGTGGCGTCCATTTACTGAGGTAGTCTATCATTACAAGAATTTTGATTGAACTAACGGATACCATAGTTCAATACCAAACAGGGCTGACAAAATAAGTTGAAATAATTATATGTGAATAAAGATAAAAGCCACTCCCAATAAATGGAGTGGCATTTTAACAGAATCTTTCATTGAACTATGCTTATTTGATGCTTGAACCACTTTCTTTAATTCATGGCTTATTGCTTCGCTTTGGCTAGAATATCGCTCTTAAATCTTTGATAAGACAATTGATACAATTATTCCAATAATACCAATCCAAAACAAATATGATTTTAAAATCCGTCCCAGCATGCTATCTTGTCTAGTTGTGACCTCTTTATGGTTTTGTGCCATTTGTAAGTCAGTAATAGCACCAGTGAACCCATCATTGTTCATTTGTATCGCCGTCGTCCCTCGTTTACCTGGTCCATACAATATGAATGTAATTACAAGAAGAAGTAACGAACCCATAAACAAATAATCTGAGATTTGTCTTAACATTAGCGACCACCTTTCCCTAACTAATTAACATATTATACCATTTTATCATTTGATTGCAATCATTTTACCACACTTGTATTGAAGGTGGTTTTGCTGACATCACATCTATGCAACGTTTACGTCATTAAGCTAACGGATAATGATAGTGCAACGAACGGGCAGAATAGCGTAACAAAACCACCAGATTTTACTGCTACCTTAGATGAGATAATAAATTCTGTATTGTCACAATATTTTCACTGTGAACATGCAGGTTAAATGTTACTATATAGAAAATAATGGGTTAACTTCTATTGAAGAGGGTGAAAACTTTGGGACAAACTGGTTTTGTAAATGTTAACAGTATAGATGTTTATTATGAAGTCTCTGGGGAAGGAAAACCGCTTGTACTTCTACACGGATTTCCATTGGATAGTCGTATGTGGGAACCGCAAATGGATGCTCTGTCTAAAAAGTTCCAAGTAATTCGATTTGACATGAGAGGTCTAGGGAAAACAATTGACCCTGGTTTGCCTTTTACATTTTATGAGGATCTCCATGCTTTGCTTATAAAGTTGGATATCCAAAGTGCTAATTTTATAGGTGTTTCATTTGGTGGTTATGCAGGTGTAGAATTCGCATTGGCATATCCAGACATGGTACAAAGTCTAATTCTTGTTTGTTCAGGCGGTTTCGCCCCAATATCCGAGGACAGGCAATTGCTGATGAAAAAGTTCTATGAAGAATTGAGCTCAGGAAATATTGAGAGAGCATTAGAAATAAACCTTCATTTATTTTTAGATGGTCCAAAACAGGATATAGGTCGAGTACAAATAAATAGGGAATGGTTAAAAGAGATTTTTCGTGATATATATAGCAAACCCATGAATCAGAGCAAACCAAAATGGTTGGATCCTCATCCTAGTGAACGTTTATCTGAAGTGCAAGTACCGACTTTAGTAGTTTCAGGGGAATTAGACCATCTCGATTTTATAAAAACAGCAGATTTGTTAGTAACCAATATCCCTAATGCGAAACACTTAACATTTAAAAACTCAGCCCACTTCCCTAACATTGATAGTCCAGATGAGTTTAATGAAATAGTGACGTCTTTTATAAATAATAATTAAGGAATCACTTCAAAGCGATAGGGAACAAAATCTTATCGCTTATTTATTTTATGTAACATTGTCTTTATGAAGCAAAAACAAAAAAGGATGAACGTCATCGTTGAGCTAACGGATACAAGAGGTGAGAATGGTCATGGGATTTGAAGTATTCTTAAAAGACTATCACGAAGATCATTGGCTCAAGTTTGTAGACAATTGCAGTAAAAGTGTTGTTGAGAGTGAAATCGAATTCGGTGATATCAGTGTACCGAAAGATATTGCGATTGTACTGAACTATAGACTTAGGAATCATGCTAGAACATGGTTATTTAAATCGGTACCAGCTTTAGATAACGTCAAGCCTATCGATTTATTGAATAGTGAAGAGGGCAAAAACATACTGAGGGTTGCACTTATGCGGATGCCTGATTAGGTTGATGAAGGTGAGATTATGATGCATCCAGCAGCCCTTCGTTACGCTAACGGAGAACGATAGCTCAATAAAGGATTCTATACAACCGATGAAGGAGCTGCCGCGGCAGCTTCTTTTGACATGCTCACAAAATAAGTGGTTTTGTACATATATACCTTCACACAAGTAAGGGAGGGGATTTTTATAATGTCTCGTCATAATGGTGGATCAAGAATCTTTGCAAAGGTATTAACGAGGCATTTCACAAACTACTATTTCAGAAATAAGAAACGCACGAATAAACCCAAGTTGGGTTGCATGATATGGTTTATGATTATATTTGTCATCCTAGCGTTAATATCAATTGCAGGATATGTATTCAATCCTTAAAAGGCAGCATCCCTTTTGTGTAAATGTCCAAAGAGAAAGTACCCGGATGCATTACTTAGCGTACGATTATTTCCGTTTCGTGAGGTGACCCCTACATGATCATAACTTTACTTAGGAGGCACTTTATGACAATTCTTGATTCCCTTTTGCGTGAGTATCATTTGAATGAAATTTTTGAAAGCAATTGCTATGCACTTAGTATAAAAGGTAGCCGGGTTTTTGTTCGTTCATGGAATGGTGAGGAAGATGCCGGTTCACAGTTAATTAAACAAATCGATGACATGCTGGTAAAAGAGCTTGTTACTGCATTAGAAAAATTGGCTCTTCGGAAAATATAGTTGAATGACGCTCAATAACATTGTTATATCGGACTTTGTGGTTGAAAAATCTCAGATGTAATTAGGAAAATGAAATGAAAGGTGCCGCGATGCAATTTGAACCACTTACTCTATTTTGCAAAATTGTATATATCTCATCATTTCTGATTGCCATTCATTTGCTTTTCCAATTGCTCATTCAGCTTCTGAAGAGCCACTTTGAAGGAGCGTTCAATCGTAGTTAGATCATGTGTCTCTAAAGCTTCAAGCAACTGTTTCATGCTTTCAATGAAAAAGACGGTTTTCCTTAAACTGCTTAGCACAATAATCTTTTTTAATTCCCGCGATGTAAAGACTCTATATCCGTTTTCCGGATTCCGCTTAGCGCGAATAAGCCCCTCCTTTTCCCAATGTCGAATAGCGGATGGGTTTACCCCAGCGATAACGGCGACCTCCCCGATTTTCATTTCATCCGTGACCTGAATATTCCTATACATGGAGAAATCAGTTTGATGAATGAGGCTCATGACCTCCTCGACTCGTTGCTTCTCAACCTGAATGTTGTACTGTTGTAAATTGATCATCCAAAGTGCTTGTTCAACGTGACCTTTTTTTAATAAGTTCATGACATCGTAGGCGATAGGCAGATCGAATCCTTTGATCAAGGACCGTAAAGCAAGGAAAGCTTGAACATGCAACGGAGTATAATATCTTCTATTACTGGCTGTCCGAGGTACGTCAGGCACCAAATCGAGACTTTCATATCTTCGCAAGGTTGTGGTGCTGACATGAAGTCTCTTGGCCATCTGTTTCGGCGTAAAGGTTTTGTCCATCTGCGACACCTTTCTTAAAGTCAAACTCTAAAGTACGGCAACAATATTATAAGAGACAATGGCCGTCCACACAAGGATTCTTGGTATATCAAATGAAATCTTGCATGAATGTTATATGATCGAAGTTGGAATGAAAAATCGAGGAGGAAAACTTAATGGAAAAGGGTCATTTTGCTTTAACGTACCGGAACCTAAAGCCCGGCGAATTCATTACGTTCGGCACGTATCCGCAGTCTGTAGACGGTAAAGAACTGGCGATTAAATGGCGTGTTCTTCAAAATTCAGGAAGCGAGCTGTTTGTTTTGAGTGAGTATATTTTGGACTGCAAGAGGTATCACGGCAAGAGCGCGGATCTGAAGTGGCGTGATTGCATGGAAATTACGTGGCATGACTGCGATTTGCGCGAGTGGCTGAATAATGAATTCTATAACGCCGCATTAAATGCCGCCGAAAAGCAATTCATAAAGACGACTCATTGCACGGACAACGGAGAGGGCTGCCCGGATACGGAGGACAAGGTCTTTCTGCTTAGCGTTGCCGAGATAAAAGATTTATCTGAGATCCACGGCAAGGATTTGAGGCGCGCTGTTGGAACCGATTTTGCCAAGACGAAAAAGCCCGATGGATGCAGCTTATATGTATATGAAAAAACGAACAAAGATGACTATATCATCAGAGACGGCGAAGAAGTTGGCTGTTCCTGGTGGTGGCTGCGAACACAAGGAAACAAGCCTTCACGTGCGTTTTTTGTAGGTACAGGTTGCAGTATTCGCAGCTATGGGAATAACAGTATAGACGGTTATGGTGTGCGTCCTGCTTTAAAAATGAATCTTCCATGATAAAGATGGAAAACGAGCACATCCCCAGCCAACTATGAATGTAAAGTGGTGGAGTTATTAATATGGGTAAACGAATGATTTCAGCGAGATCCGAGACCCTAGGTTCGTCACTATGCGTCGCGGTGGTACCTTGCAGGATACGGATCATCATCTTCTTGCAATATGGGCGGCCGATTGGACAAAACATGTGCTACATTATTTCGAGCAAGCACAACCAAATGACGACCGTCCGCGCCGAGCAATTGAACTCACTCACGCTTGGGTTCGGGGCGAAATAACAATGACTCAAGCACGTAAGGACACCTTTGCTGCTAACGCCGCAGCCAGAGAGGTGACCGGCGCTGCAAGGGAAGCGGCTCACGCTGGACAAGCCGTGGCAGTGGCGCATGTAGCCGCTCACGAGTTGGGTGCAGCAGCCTATGGGATTAGGGCCATACGTGCGGCGGTTCCTGAAGATGAGCGTGATGAGTCTGGTCGCCGGGAGTGCCGGTGGCAACGTGCACAACTTCACGACCAAATACGGGAGCTCGTACTTGACGACCAGAGGTTGCGAAATGAGGACTGCTGGTATTTATTCACTTACTGATCAGTTCGATGATGGCAATAGACACCCGATTATTATTGCTCAATCATCTCTATCGGTTGAATACAGAAGTATATGGTGCATGAATTTATATAATAAAATAGGTCATGTTTTCAAGGAGGTAAGACATGGATTACATTTCTCCGAAAGAAGCGGCGTTAAAGGTGAAACGCTGGCCTAAAGATACCATAGCGGCGGGTCGTCGTCATACCGTTGGGCTTAAATCTGACGGAACGGTGACGGCTGTGGGTGATAATAAATATGGCCAATGTGATGTAAGCGGCTGGCGCGATATTGTGGCGGTCGCGGCTGGTAATGTTCATATGGCGACGAACACGGGTAATGCTCATACAATCGGTCTTAAATCTGACAGTACTGTGGCGGCTGTGGGTTGGAATAAGCATGACCAATGCGATGTAAACGACTGGCGCGATATTGTAGCGGTTACGGCGGGTTGGCGTCGTACCATTGGGCTTAAATCGGATGGCACGGTGGTAGCAGTGGGCCGAAATAATGAAGGTGAATGCAATGTAAGCGGCTGGCATGATATTGTGGCGGTCGCGGCGGGTGACTGGCATACCATCGGTCTTAAATTGGACGGCACGGTGACGGCTGTGGGTAATAATCGGTATCGCCAATGCAATGTAAGCGGCTGGTGCGATATTGTGGCGGTCGCGGCGGGTTATCTTCATACAATCGGTCTTAAATCGGACGGTACGGTGGCGGCTGTGGGTTGGAATAAGCATGACCAATGCGATGTAAGCGGCTGGCGCGGTATTGTGGCGATAGCGGCGGGTAGTAATCATACCATCGGCCTTAAATCGGACGGTGCTGTGGCGGCTGTGGGTTGGAATGAGCATGGCCAATGCAATGTAAGTGGCTGGCGCGATATTGTGGCGGTTGCGGCGGGTTGCGCTCATACTCTCGGCCTTAAATCGGACGGCACGGTGGTTGCTGTGGGTGATAATGAATATGGCCAATGCGATGTAAGCGGCTGGCGCGGCATCCAACTGCCCGGCAATTAGTTTTTCAAAATTAATAGCTCGAAATCTTAAAAAAGGGCAAATAAAAATAAACCCAGGAAAACCATTGTAAGTTACATTACAGAAGGGAGCGCTGAATTCAGATACGATGGACTCATCTAACCGAAAGGATTGAGTACCATGGGAGCGGTTGTGTTAACAAAAGATACTTTTTTAACAAGCAAGTTGAACGAGGAGCTACGTTAGTGGATTTCTGAGCACCTTGGTGCGGCCCATGTAAGATCCAACTACCGATCGTCGAGGAATTGGCTCAAGAAATGGGCCGTCAGGCCACCATTGCGAAGGTGAATATAAATAACGAACCGGAGCTAGCGTCTGAATACGGGGTAATGAGCATTCCGACTTTGCTTATGTTCAAAGACGGAAAATTGGTGGACACGATGGTAGGAGTTCATAGCAAGGAATTTTTGAAGAACAAATTGGAACAATAATAAAAGCAATAAACAGGAGGAGTATCATGAAAAAATTTGCCATTATCTTGCACGCATCTGAAAAGGAATCGGGGAGAGCGCTGCATGCTTTATTATATGCACAGGAACTGAAAGAAGCCGGTAACGAGGTAAAGGTCATTTTTGATGGTGCCGGAACCGTATGGGTTAAACATTTTGAAGATCCTGCAAACAAGTACAATCCTTTATATAAAGCTGTAAAAAACCTTGGCGTCATCACAGGGGTTTGCGAATATTGCGCTGGTGCATTTGGTGTCAGCGAAGAAGTGAAAACATCCGGCTTGACGATGCTTGGGGATCGAAACGGACATCCAAGTATTGCGCAATTAGCATCTGAGGATTATCAAATTATTACACTGTAACAAAAACCTAAGGACCGCTGAGACTGTGGGTCACCACAGCTGGCGGTCCTTTGTTGTGTAAGTTAACTTACAGTAGGATTTGGTCATTGTATGTTATATTCAATACGTAGTCATTCCTTCTTACAAGGAGTAATTGAATAATGAGTATCAAAGTCTATTGGAGAGAACATTGTAGCCAGTGCAAAAGCGTCATAGAATATTTTGAAGAGAAGAAATTGCCGGTTGATACAATCGATGTAACGTATGATCAAGATAAATTTCAAGAAATGCTCAGTTTGGGCGGGATTGCCACGCCGCTGATTGTGATTGGAGAGCATGTCATTCATTCGTTTGACCGTCAGAAACTGGATCGAATGTTGGAGGGAGTCCATTGAATAAACTTTGGTATTTATCGCAAATCAGCCTTTTTGATGCGCTGCCTATGGAAGATCTTATGGAAATCGATAAAATGAGTCCAATGACCAAATTGAAAAAAGGTGAGTTAATCCAAACTCCTGAGACTTTCCATGAAGGGTTGTACATGATCAAGGAAGGTAAGCTCAAGTTATATAAAATGAATTCGGACGGCAAGCAATTTATCGTGAGCATTTTGGGTGCAGGGAATGTGTTCGGTGAAATCGACTCCTTTTCTCTCGGGACTCGGGATACGTTTATTGAAACCATGGAGAATACGCTTCTCTGTTCGCTTGGGAAAGAACAATTTGAGCAGTTGCTGATCGATCGGCCTCATCTCGCCGTGAAAATAATGAAAGAGCTAAGCACGCTTTTACAGGAAAGAGATGCTCTTCTTGTCCAGTTGGCTATGGGCAATGTTCGAGATAAAGTGCTGCATTTGCTGGTCAATTTAGCGAGAAAGTTCGGAGTACGTGAAGAGAAATATCATAATATTGATATGCCATTATCCCATCAAGAGATAGCCAATATGATCGGTTCCACCCGTGAAACCGTTACGGTCGTCTTAAACGAATTGTCTAAAGAAAGTGTGATTCAAACCGGTAGAATGTCCGTCCATATCGATATCGAACGGGCGGAACAAATGCTAAACGTTTAAAAGGAAGGAAGGAGTGTGACGACTTGAAAAAGAAGTCGCTTGTCATAAAACTCGTATTTCTGCTTTTTGTAATCTCTATATTGCTTTGGATGAATCACCAATATTTGCATATTACTCCGCAGAACATCCGTGATTGGATTTTGTCGTTCGGATGGATGGCTCCGCCGCTGTATATTTTTTTATACACCTTTAGGCCCCTGATTTTATTTCCGGCATCACTGTTGTCGTTGACCGGGGGCCTTGCGTTCGGCGCTTTGTGGGGATCCGTATACACGATCATCGGAGCCACACTGGGGGCGTTGTTGTCGTTTCTCGTTTCACGTTATTTCGGCAAACGGCTGGTCAATAAACAATGGACAGGTAAATGGAGCAAGCTTGAAATGAAGCTGGAAGAGCATGGCTTCCTTTATACGCTTCTCATTCGCTTAATTCCTGTCGTATCGTTTGATTTTGTTAGTTATGCTGCCGGTGTGTCGAAAATACGACTACTGCCTTATTTGCTCGGAACGTTTATCGGAATCATTCCGGCAACATTTGCCTACAATTTTCTGGGATCCAGCTTTACGAAAGGATCTATATACGCTATCGTCATCGCAGCTTTGATGTTTGCCGTGGTTCTAGCCATTCCTTTCATTTTTCGAAAAAAGGTTGATCTGTTAGGTTCTCGTGAAGGGAGGCATCGGCCATGAAAAAATATCATCTTGTTGTGATCGGCGGCGGTTCCGGAGGTCTAACCGTTGCCGCCGGTGCCGCCGCCATGGGGGCGAACGTGGCATTGGTCGAAAAGCAGAGTAATCTCGGAGGAGACTGCTTGCATTATGGCTGCATCCCTTCAAAGGCGTTGATCGAATCGGCCAAGCAAGTATATTATGCGAAAAAGAGTTCGCTCGAATTCGGTTTCGATTTGCAAGGAGAAGTTGATTTTTCCGCAGTCGCAACACGGGTGAAAGCGGCAATTGAAAAAATCCAAAAACACGATAGCGCAGAACGATTTCATAAAATGGGAGTGGATGTTTATTATGGCTTTGGTCGGTTAAAAGGTAGTCATCAAGTGGAAATCAGTGACGGCCAGGTCATTCTTGGAAAACGAATCGTCATTTCAACTGGCTCCCAGCCAGTCATTCCAGACATTGAATGGATCAACGAAGTCGAATACCTAACCAACGAAACCATTTTCGATTTGAATCAACTACCGAAGACTTTAATTGTGATTGGTGCCGGTCCTGTTGGATTGGAGCTTGGACAAGCTTTTTCACGTTTGGGTTCTGGGGTGACTGTGATTCAGCATTCTCCAGCTTTGATGGAAAAAGAAGACGCTGATATGGTGCCATTCGTTAAAGCGGCTTTGGAGAAGGAAATTCAATTTCTTTTCAATGCCAAAGTTCGGCAGGTTAAAAAATTACATAATGGACGCAAAGCAGTCGTGGTGTCACAGGAGCAGAAAGAAATCCAACTGGAGGCAGATGGGATTCTGGTGGCCGCCGGCCGTAAGCCGAATACGGGCAATCTCGGTTTGGATGAAGCAGGAGTGAAAACGGAAAAGGGATATATTATTGTTAATGATAGGTTGCAGACAACAGTACCACATATTTATGCAGCCGGTGATGTACTACGAGATTTTCCGTTTACGCATGCAGCGGCTATGGAAGGCAAGATAATTGTAAGTAATGCTTTACTCGGATTACGAAGAAAAGTGAACTATGACCATGTTCCTTGGGTAACCTTTACAGACCCTGAAGTATTTCACCTTGGCCTTACAGAAAAGCAAGCGAAAGAAAAGCATGGTGATGGCATTCGTGTGCATCAGGTCACACTTGGCGAAGTGGATCGGTTCATTGCAGATCGAAACACAGTTGGTTTGGTCAAAGTCATAACCGATGCGAAAGGTCGAATTCTTGGTGCCCATGCTGCAGGAAAAAATGCAGGGGACTGGATGCAGGAAATCGTCTTCGCTAAACAGCACGGGCATAAAATCGGGGACATTTCGACCGTCATTCATCCATACCCGACGCACGCCGCTGCGCTTCAGCAGACCGCAGACCTGTACTGGCGGAGACGGTTATTTGAGGGGACAATTGGGAAAATTCTAAAAAAGTATATAGAATGGTTCCGTTGAGCGGGAGAGGTGGCCAATGAAAACATTATTGTTAATCGGCGGCGGGCACGCTCATCTTCATATCCTGAAAATGCTGCAGTCGGAACCTTTGCCGAATGTCAAGGTTGTCCTAATTTCCCCTTCAGTGTATCAATATTATTCGGGTATGATTTCCGGTTATGTGGAAAATCTTTATACATTGGATGAAATCAGGATCGATTTGCGCCGCTTGTCTCAATCAGCCAGCATACAGTTCATTCAGGACATTGCAGTCCTTGTGGATCCGGCGAAACGAATTCTGTACACGGAGCAGAGTGGAAGCTGGTCATATGACGCAATATCGCTAGACATGGGATCCGTTACAGCGCAAACCGCCACTCCTGGAGTTAAAGAACATGCAATTTTAGTCAAACCAATGGACCGTTTTGTTCATTTATTGGAGAAGCTAAAATCTGCTGAACAAATTGTAGTGGCTGGTGGGGGCTCATCCGGTATCGAATTAAGCTTGGCGATAAGAGCGAGTGGAGGCAGGAAGACGAAGCATGTATCTCTGATCAGTACAGAGGCCCTTATGCTAAATACTGGGCACCACACTTCCTTAAAATTAACCAATATCTTCAAACAAAAAGGGGTTCGGCTTTGCGTAGGCGATGCGGTCACATCCGTTTTCTCGGACCACGTTTGTTTGAAATCAGGTGCAAAACTTCAGTGCGATGAGCTAATCTGGGTCACGGGACCTGAGGCGCCCTCCCTTTTTGCAAAATCCGGTTTGAATACAGATGATCATGGATATATGAAAGTCTTCCCGACGTTGCAATCAACAGAATATACGAATGTATTTGGTGCAGGTGACTGTATTTCAATCATCGGTTATCCCGATCTGCCGAAATCAGGGGTTTATGCTGTGAAAGAAGCCCCCGTTTTATGGAGCAACTTGAAAGCGTATTTTAGGGGTATTGCTATGAAGAAATATCACCCGCAGAAAAGATCTTTGTCACTGCTTTCTACGGGTAACCGAGAGGCACTTTTTTTGTACGGCAGTATGGCTATGCACGGTAGATGGTGTTGGAAGCTTAAGCGACATATCGATAAAGCTTTTATGGACAAATATCGAGTCTAGGAATAGAGTGATTATAATGGGTTTGACAGGGATTAAAGAGATCGTCTTTGAGGAGTGCTCCATATTTAAAAACGAAAAATTGTAGCTTTGTAAGGTAGCATACAGAGCCCTGAACATAAAATTTGTTAGTATTGAATTGCAGAAAACAAAATGTTCTGGGAGGGATTCGATTTGCAGAAAAGATTGGTTTGGATTAGTGTTGCGTTTATCATTGCATTCGGAATCCTCTCGGCGGGTTGCTCGCAAATATCTAAAAAATCAAATGCAAATGAAGCGTCGAAAAGCAACAGTTCAAGCAGCTTGCTCAGCGCAAAATGGGATGATGTTTTGACTGAGGCCAAGGGTCAAAATGTTAAAATGTATATGTGGGGCGGGAGTGACTCCATTAACAAATATATCGACGAGTGGGTGGCGCCCCGACTGAAGAATGAAACCGGCGTTAACCTAAGACGCATCCCAGTAAACGATTCCAAGGATACCATTAACAAGCTGCTAGCCGACAAGCAGGCGGGGAAAAAAGACGGAAGTATCGATATTATGTGGATTAATGGAGAAAACTTTAAGACGGCGAAAGACAACTCGTTGTTGTGGGGATCTTTTGTAGGTACGCTCCCCAATATTCAGAAGTATGTCGACGTTAACGCCCCGGATATCGCAAATGATTTTGGCCTGTCGACGGATGGAAAGGAAGCACCGTGGGGGAAAGCCCAGTTTGTCTTCGTCTACGATTCGAACAAGGTGAGGAATCCGCCCAAATCGATGAACGAACTGCTTCAATGGGCAAAGCAAAACCCTGGTAAATTTACGTATCCGGCTCCTCCGGATTTCACGGGAAGCGCCTTTATTCGTCACGTTCTTTATGAACAAACGGGTGGATACGAGCAGTATACGAAATCAATTGATGCCAAAACTCTGGAAGACAAAGCTAAACCAGCATGGGCGTATTTGAATCAACTTAAACCATTTTTGTGGAGGGAAGGCAAAACCTACCCCGAAAGCTCTACCAAACTGGATCAATTGTTCGGCAGCGGCGAAGTATGGATGACAATGGGATATGACCCGGCTAATGCTTCAAATCAAATCAAAAAAGGATTTTTTCCCCAATCGACACGAACCTTTGTGCTCGAGCACGGTACGCTGTCCAACACCCACTATTTGTCTATCCCATTTAATTCTGTCCATCAAGCAGGTGCGATGGCCGCAATTAATCTGATGCTTTCCCCAGATGCCCAAATTGCCAAGATGGACTCGGCAATTTGGGGAGAAGACATGTCTCTCAACCCTAAAAAGCTGTCGGCTGAGGATCAAAAGAGGGTAGCGGTGATAGACCGAGGAGAGGCAACACTTCCTTCAGAGGTATTGGCCAGTCACCGTGTTCCTGAAATGCTTTCCCAATATGTAGACGTTCTGGACAAAGGGTGGGCTTCCAATGTGGCTAAGAAGTAAGCCGTATGTTCTTGTATTGCCCGCATGGATCGTGATTACGGTATTGTTTTTTGGCGGACTCGCTGAAGGATTGATCCAAAGTATGGGATATTTTCCTGCAGCGGGTCAATCCCGTTTTTCCTTATTTGCTTATGCTGAGCTCCTCGGTTCCGAGGAATTTTGGAGTTCATTATTGCTTACACTGCGAATATCATCTTTGTCTACCCTTACAGCCGGCGTATTGGGAGTATTTGTTGCGGTTTGCTTGTTTATGCTGAAACAAAAAGGGAATAACTTTGGGAGAAGCTTACTGGCGAAAGGATTCGAGCTTCCCTTAATCATTCCTCATCTTGTTGGCGCCTATTTGATGGTACTTCTGTTCATGCAAAGTGGCTGGTTGTCGAGAATCGGTTTCCATTTGGGGTTGATCCGAGAAATTAGTGATTTCCCAGTATGGATTAATGATCCGTTCGGATGGGGAATCGTGTTCACTTATGCTTGGAAAGAAGCGCCTTTTATTGCATTGATGGTCTATCCGGTTCTGCTGCGGATACATGGCTCCTGGTATGAAGCCGCTCAGGTGCTCGGTGCAAATTCATGGAATTTTCTGCGGGAAATCGTGATTCCGCTTCTTCTTCCGGCTTGGCTGTCTGCCTCATTTATTGTGTTTGCCTTTTCCTTCTCTGCGTTTGAGGTCCCTTTTCTGCTTGGGGTCACTTATCCCAAAATGCTTCCTGTCCTTTCGTACGAACTGTATACGAGCGGCGGGCTCGAACAGCGCCCGGAAGCGCTGGCGGTGAATGTTCTGCTGGCACTGATAACGGCAGTGTTAGGCTGGCTGGCGTACCGGATAAGTAAACGCTGGTTAACGGGGGCAAGAGAAGGGTGGTGAGGTAATGGGCAAACGGATGCATAGGGTACACTCGTTCGTTACGACAATATTAATTGTCGTCATTGTCATGCCCTTTATTCCGCTCATCTTCTCCGTTTTTTCTGCAGGATGGCGATGGCCGGAGATTTGGCCCGAATCGTTTAGCGGCCGTGCATGGGCTTATGTGTTCTCCGTAAACTCCGGAACATGGAATGCCATCGGGACGAGCGTTTTCATTGCATTACTCGTTACCCTCATTAATTTGGTTCTTGCCGTTCCGGCGGCAGATGCGCTCGCAAGAATGGATTTCAAAGGTAAACGGATCGTGGAAGGCATGTTGTATGCGCCTATGATCGTACCGTCGTTCGTTGCTGTAATGGGGCTTTATACCACTTTTATCCGACTCAATCTGACAGAAACAACTACCGGAGTAGTCCTAGCTCACCTTTCGCCAACGATGCCCTATATGATACGGGCACTTATGGTAAGCTTTGGCACGCTTGGTCTTCAGTGGGAGGATCAGGGACGTATGCTGGGGGCAGGAAAATGGCATCGGTTCCGATATATCGTATTGCCTCACATTTTACCGGGAATGGTTGCAGGAGCAAGCTTAAGCATTCTCGTTTCCATGAGCCAGTATCTAATTACGTTTCTTGTTGGTGGCGGGCAAGTGATTACGCTGCCGATTATCCTGTTTCCATTTATCAGTGGCGGCGATCCCGCCATTGGATCTACCTATACATTACTCTTTGCTGCGGTCTCGGTTATATTACTTTGGCTGATGGATATCGCTTTGCGGCGGTATTACCGCAAACAGATGACCATTCTTGTTTAATGGGAGAGGGAACCTTTGCCGAACTTACAGCTAATGAACATCGGGAAAAGTTATAAAGGGGGTATGAAGGATACTTCCCCTTTGTTTACATTGCAGCCAGTAAACCTGACCATAGAAGAAGGTGAATTTTTTGCACTGCTCGGACCTTCAGGATGCGGCAAAACCACATTGTTAAAGCTGATCGCAGGTCTGCTCCACGCCGACCAAGGAGAGATCATCTTTGGCTCTGAAAACGTCTCCGCACTGCCTGCAGAAAAAAGAGGTTTCGGCATGGTGTTTCAACAACCACTGCTGTTTCCGCACATGACCGCCCAGGAAAACGTGGCGTTCGGATTGAAAATGCAGGGGATCCGCAGGCAAGAGCGTTTGCATCAGGCAGAGCAAATCCTCGAGGGCGTCGGATTGAAAGGTTACGGGCCTCGTTACCCTTCCGCAATGAGTGGCGGTCAACTGCAGAGGGTATCGCTAGCACGGGCTATTGTGTCTACCCCGAAACTGCTGCTCATGGACGAACCATTTAGTGCACTTGATCCCGGCCTGCGAGATGAGATGAGGGAATTAGTGAAGTACATTCATAGTCAGTACAAGACGACCATTATTTTTGTCACCCATGACCGGGAGGAAGCATTTCTGTTAGCTGATCGCATGGCAGTTATGATGCAAGGAAGCATACGCCAGATCGGCAGCCCGCAGGATATTTACGAAAATCCGCAAAGTCCTGAGATTGCTTTTTTTATGGGGGCAAAAAATGTTTGGGAAGGCGAGACGAGAGATGGACATTTTATTTCCGGTGGTGTAAAAGTGAAGCTTGGTCCAACGACGGACGAACTGAACGGGCGAGGATGGCTCGTGATCCGTCCGGAAAGCGTGCATTTGTCGGAGGCCGACTTTGATTTGAGAACGGATATTGCTAAAGACAAGTATTCTCGATCGCTCCAAGGCACGGTTCAGGAGATTTCATATCGCCAAGGATTATATCATCTCAAGATAGGTTTCGATACTCAAGATCTTTTTATGATAGAGAAGCCAGGGTTTCGAACACCACCCAAACCGGGTGATGCGGTCTCAGTCCAGTTTGACATTAGACAAGCGTATTTTATTCCACACGCTGCATGAAAGGAGGGAAGAATAGATGTTGGATACGCATGCCAGGCATCTGGTGCAGCCAGCTATAGGTGCAACCGCAAATCTGTTAATTAGGCTTCGTTTTACTGTTAATCAGGTGACCTGGTTTGCTTTTTTTCTTGGTATTTCCACGGGAGTTCTTATATATATTGGTCATTCTTACTGGGCCGCTGCGATTCTCTGGATATCGGGATTCCTGGATGCCGTAGATGGTTCCATGGCCAGAATACAAAAGAAATCGACCGCTTGGGGAACATTGATGGATATTACATTTGACCGTATAGTGGAACTGTCGGTTATTATCGGATTGGCTGCGAAGTTTCCAGAAGCTAAATTTGTGCTTCTTCTTCTCACCGCTTCCATTGTGTTCTCTATGACGGTTTTTCTGACCGTGGGCGCTTTAACAGAGAAAAAGGGGATGAAATCCTTTTACTATCAGGCAGGTTTGGCTGAGCGTACGGAAGGGTTTATTCTTTTTACTTTGATGATTTTGCTGCCCCAGTGGCTTATCTGGTTGACCGTCATTTTTTTCGCCGTAGAGTTATTTACGGCCATGCAACGTATGTTGGAAGCAAGACGGATTCTATAAATAAGAACAACCTCTTTTAGTTCCTCTGCTATTCCAGGGTATGCGTTTGGGGTCTGGTAACTTGGACTCACAGCAATTCAACACCCTTATTCACACATATTGAATTACCCACCCATTTACATGGAATGAACCAAAGTTCTTGTGCCCTTCCTCTTCTGGAAAAAAGGGGTGGCCGAATGGCCAAAAGGTTTCATTCAGAATCTGATGGAAACGTCATACAGTTCCCCAAATTTGGACCTCATTTGTCCGATGGATGGAGTGGATGACCATCCGTGAAAATAATGGTTACTGCATCGCTTTCGGTGCATGAAGACAGTCTAATGCTTACTTGAAAAGGAGCTGCCGCGGCAGCTCCTTTTCACCTCACAAAATACGGGTCTTTATACATAATTTTTAAAATCAGGGGAACGACCTATACAGACCATGGTATAATTTAGAAATAAATTTGAAGTGAGGTGTATTTTTGTTAAGGATAATTTTTTCGCTAATAGTTATCTTAATACTTATTTCTGGTTGCAAATCTACAGACCATTTTCAACCTCAAGATCTGGATAAGATCAAAATTGTATTAGTTGATAAATCTGAGCAGCCAAGTGGAACAGCATATACTTTTAAACTCAGTAACAAGTCAAATTATGTAATAGTGGAAAATGAGTTGTACTTGAGCTATCCTATCACATCAAATAATGGACTCCAGCGTCAAGGCAATAAACTTAAAGTGGAGGCAACAGGGAACAAACTCAACATCTCACCCGGTAACGAACTAATGCTGAATTTTTTTGTTCCTAAAGAGGACTACCAAGGTAATCAGAACTTAGATCCTAATCACCCTGATTTAGAATTTAAGGGGTACTTAGGAACACTGACAGACTCTAATCATTTCTATAAGTCCGGAGGACTAGATTACTTTAGTAAAACCTTGTAATAAGACAACTCCACAAAAGATCGAATTTTGCACATTTGTGCCTTGTATTACAACCACATAAAAATGAGGTCGACCAGAAAGATCTGGTGACCTCATAATACGATCGGGCAGGATAGTGAAATAAAATGACGAATATTGATCTTTAATTATTTTATAGCTCAAGGAGGGGATTGATATAAATGACAGATTGGCCTGTTTGGGCAACAGAGCCGGTCGAAATAAAGGATTACAATCCTAACTGGAAAGAAAAAGGACTGACACTAAAAAAGGAACTTTATCAAATTCGCCGTAAAACCCCTTGCTTTAGCCATGGGGATATAAGGCACTTTGCTCTGCATCCCTTTAGGGATGTTAAGAGCAAATTCTTAAATTCTCTCTATAAAACATGTTAGATAAACTATATTAAACTAACTATTTGTGGTACAATTTACTGTAGGTGATGACATTGAGTAGAAAAGCAGAAAGTAATCATAATATCGTTTTTGATTGTAAATATCATGTTGTTTTTTGTCCTAAGTATCGAAAAAAGGTACTCAAAGAACCAATTGATACAAGGCTAAAAAGTTTGTTTTTAGAGAAGTCTAAAGCGTTAAACACAGAAATCGTTGAAATGGAAATCATGCCCGATCATGTTCATTTGCTCATCAAATGCGATCCACAGTTTGGAATCCACAAAGTAGTGAAACATTTGAAAGGGTACACGTCAAGAGTGCTAAGACTAGAGTTTAGCCATCTAAAAAGTAGACTCCCTTCCCTATGGACAAACTCGTATTTTGTTGCAACCGTAGGTACAGTTCAACTGGATGTAATCAAAAAATATATTGAAAGCCAAAAAGAACGAGGTGAATAGTATTGCTTGTTGCCTACAAATACCGAATATACCCAACAAAAGAGCAAAAACAGCAGATACAATTTACTCTTAAACGCTGCCGTTTGTTGTATAACCGGTTACTAGAGGAACGTATTCTTGCCTACAAACAAGAAGGGAAAACACCGAACTACTACGATCAAGCAAACACGTTCAACGAGCGTAAACAACACATTCCGGCATTAAAGCAAGTGCATTCGCAAGTGTTACAGGATGTTGCGAAACGATTGGATAAGGCGTATCAAGCATTTTTTAGACGAGTGAAGCAAGCCAAGACTCCAGGGTTCCCACGTTTCAAACCACAATCGAGGTACGATTCGTTTACCTATCCGCAAGGCGGGTACACAATCCATGGCAATAAAATAAAGCTATCCAAGATCGGTGAAGTGAAAATAAAACTACATCGAGAACTGCAAGGCAAGATGAAAACCTGTTCCATCCTTGTCAAAAACGGAAAATACTATGCTTGTTTTTCGTGTGAAGTTGAAGCCAAACCTTTGCCTATAACAAACATGAAGGTTGGTATCGACTTAGGACTCAAACACCTTGCAATACCATCTGAAGGAGAACCGATAGAATCACCCAAATATCTTCGTCTAAGTGAACAACGATTGAAACATCTACAACGTGCCGTATCCAAAAAGAAAAAAGGTTCGAATCGTAGAAGCAAAGCTGTACATCAATTGGCGAAATTGCATGAGCATGTAGCCAATCAGCGAAAAGATCATGCGCACAAAGTTTCTCGTAAACTCGTAAACCAGTACCAATTGATTGCTTTTGAAGATTTAAACGTATTAGGGTTGGTTAAGAACCATCATCTTGCAAAAAGCATTGTCGATGCAGGATGGCAGCAACTCGTACAATTCGTGATGTACAAGGCTGAAAGTGCCGGTCGTCAAGTCGTGCAAGTGAATCCAAACAACACATCTCAACAATGCTCCAACTGTGGTGAAATCGTCAAAAAAACACTATCCGAACGAACGCATCAATGTTCTTGCGGATACGTTGCAGATCGGGACGTAAATGCGGCGATTAACATACTAAACCTAGCTTTGAAAAACGTATCGTAACCTAAAAAAGACTAGGCTTGGATAGAGCCTCCAAGGAGGGGAAAGGTTACGATCCCCGATGATCTGAGAAGCCCCTGCCTTTAGGCATGGGAGCATGTCACGTGCCTCATGAATTAGACAATAAACCGTGGAGAAGATTTTTTGTGAAAGTTAAAGACGATAAACGAGTCGCTCACTTACACCTTATACGAGCAGGAGAGGAACGTTGGGAGAAACAACTTTTGTTTCGGGACCGCTTAAGGGGAAATCCCCATTTATTGGACGAATACAAAAATCTAAAACTTAAGCTGGCACAAGAGTTTATGCATGATCGGGAAGCATATACAGAGGCGAAATCGGCATTCATTAAGCGTGTTCTCGAGCAATAAGATCGAAGCGTTTACTAAGCTCCCATGAAAATTAAAATGCTTTAAATGTTAAAAAAGAGCAAATTAAAGCAGACCCAGGAAAACACTTTTTAAAATTTAAAAAAAGGCTGAGCCTCTGATTGATCCTTATAGACTTGGGTGGTATTTAAGCAACTTTCTTCTTAGATGAAGGTAAGGCTGGTGCAAAAACCAAAATAGGATTAATCTACCATGAGTGCTTCCCGAAAGGGAGCGACATTCTGTGATGCACCGTGGTCGTTGGAGTCAGACAAACGGATGGGCTCTATGGCACCATAGTTGATCGACCTTCCTCACCCAGCCGTAGTAGCAGTATTGACCGCTTTTATCCATTTTCATCCTCTGTGGTGCAGCGCTGTTCTTGCGCTGTATGAATGACTAACGGATAATGGGGTTTACACCTGTTAATTTGACCAATACTTCACGAGATATAACTTGAATTATTGCGCAAACGAAGCACGCAGAACCTATGCAATTGTTCAGGTGACTTAGGATACCTCAACACACGACACTCATTCTACGAGCGTTAACATAAAAAGTACCTCAAAAGGCCTAGCTAAATTCGCAGCGACTTCCCCGACACGCTCGATAGCTTCCATCGCTTTCTCTGTTTTGGAGTTAAACTTTAAGTACTCTAAGCCATCATTGCTGATCAAAAATGATTCATATCCCTGAAACTTAAAGGATATCTGATCATAATTAGGAAAACTATGCTCATCTTTAGTGACTGGAGCACTAGAGAATAAATACTCCTTGTTTAACAAATTGACGATTGCATTATATGCAGGATTTGGCTTGCTTGGATAGAGAAAATAAACCCTTGGTATCGCAACTCCATGAGCTGCACAATGTAAGAACAAATACATGAACTCTTCTACGCTTAAATTGGAAATGTTTTCGTCAAACAGGTTCATCGGGCTTAAACTATCTGTATGTTTCATTATCTACGCTCCTTACAATCAAAACATATTCATTTCCACAACCATTATAGAATTGGATTTTACGTCTTCACTTATTACGGATTACCTACATTAACGAACAACTAAGCATCCATGGATTCTTTTTCTTTTTGTTACCCAGCCCATATAATGGATTATTTTGACCCAGGGTTTTCTTTGAACTTTCAAACTTTAAAATTTCTCCCTCGGATTCTTGTTCTTATCAGTCAAATGTATTGGCCAGTATCTGGGATGAGGATTAAGCTCAATTGTTTTTTAAAATTTTGCAAGTATTTCAATGCTTAACAATGGGCGTCTAATTTCTGATTCCTCATAATCCATTTCTTTTGGTTGATGATGATGACCAACTTCGTTAAGTAATGAATGAGCAAACCAATCTTCATTATTTCCCCTATATTTAGTTAGTGGCTATTATTTTCAAGCAGTTCGCTAGCAGCAGGGGGTACAAGAGAACTGCTGTATGTCCTGAGCATTCTTTCTATTTTTCACGAATGGGTGCTTTAGTTGAGATTAGTTGCCAATTCAGGCTGTTTTTTCTTTTTTTTAAGTCACAATTGCTAAAATTAACAATCTTGTTTTTTTTGAGGTTCTGGTGTAACGATATGGGGGCTATTTATTTATAGATGCTCTACCTCCACCGATACAACATGATCAATGCGTTTAATAAAATAATAGATCTCGCTTGTAAATTGTTTCTCAGGTGCGGCTAGAATTAATTCGACTTGTTGGAAGCTTGAATCCAAATCTTTAATTTTCAAATGTCTAATATCCATTACCTTTTGATTGTGTTCTATTCCTGTTTGCTTCTTACCCTCAATGGTTTTGATCAGATCGGTTAGTTTGTAATTGGCTTCCATGACAATTTTTACGGATACATCCCGCTGTCTTAATTTGACCGGACCCAACCGTTTAATCGCATGAGGAAATACATTAACGGCTAGTAAAAGAAGACCCGCTACGTACAACGCTTCTAAATAAAAGCCTGCGCCAACTGCGATACCGAGACCGGAAGCGGCCCAGATCATGGCTGCAGAAGTAAGCCCAGAAATCACATCATTGTTTCTTCTCAAAATAATTCCGGCGCCTAAGAAACCCACTCCGCTTACAATTTGTGCTGCTAAACGCATGGGATCCCGGTTGTTAAGCCCAAGGACAGCAAACTTCGTTACCGATTCTATAGATATGATCGTAATTAAACAACAAGCAACACAAATTACAATGGTCGTATTAATATCCAGTTGTTTGTGTTTGAGTTGCCGGTCTATACCGATAAGCAATCCTAAAAACAGGGCATAGGTTAGTTTAATGTAAAGTTCAAAATTCAAGGGCATCACCTCTACTATATTATGTCAATATTTCCCTGTTTTTATAAGCGAATACTTAATTAGGTTCCGGTACACTGGTGTTGAATGGATCAAAAAATATTTAGGGTTAGTGGGATTTCTGCTTTGAACACTCCACAAACTTTAGCAACTTATCAAATTCGCCGTAAAACCCCTTGCTTTAGCCATGGGGATATAAGGCAATTTGCTCTGCATCCCTTTAGGGATGTTAAGAGCAAAATTCTTAAATTCTCTCTTTAAAACATGTTAGATAAACTACATTAAACTAACTATTTGTGGTACAATTTACTGTAGGTGATGACATTGAGTAGAAAAGCAGAAAGTAATCATAATATCGTTTTTGATTGTAAATATCATGTTGTTTTTTGTCCTAAGTATCGAAAAAAGGTACTCAAAGAACCAATTGATACAAGGCTAAAAAGTTTGTTTTTAGAGAAGTCTAAAGCGTTAAACACAGAAATCGTTGAAATGGAAATTATGCCCGATCATGTTCATTTGCTCATCAAATGCGATCCACAGTTTGGAATCCACAAAGTAGTGAAACATTTGAAAGGGTACACGTCAAGAGTGCTAAGACTAGAGTTTAGCCATCTAAAAAGTAGACTCCCTTCCCTATGGACAAACTCGTATTTTGTTGCAACCGTAGGTACAGTTCAACGGGATGTAATCAAAAAATATATTGAAAGCCAAAAAGAACGAGGTGAATAGTATTGCTTGTTGCCTACAAATACCGAATATACCCAACAAAAGAGCAAAAACAGCAGATACAATTTACTCTTGAACGCTGCCGTTTGTTGTATAACCGGTTACTAGAGGAACGTATTCTTGCCTACAAACAAGAAGGGAAAACACCGAACTACTACGATCAAGCAAACACGTTCAACGAGCGTAAACAACACATTCCGGCATTAAAGCAAGTGCATTCGCAAGTGTTACAGGATGTTGCGAAACGATTGGATAAGGCGTATCAAGCATTTTTTAGACGAGTGAAGCAAGCCGAGACTCCAGGGTTCCCACGTTTCAAACCACAATCAAGGTACGATTCGTTTACCTATCCGCAAGGCGGGTACACAATCCATGGCAATAAAATAAAGCTATCCAAGATCGGTGAAGTGAAAATAAAACTACATCGAGAACTGCAAGGCAAGATGAAAACCTGTTCCATCCTTGTCAAAAACGGAAAATACTATGCTTGTTTTTCGTGTGAAGTTGAAGCCAAACCTTTGCCTATAACAAACATGAAGGTTGGTATAGACTTAGGACTCAAACACCTTGCAATACCATCTGAAGGAGAACCGATAGAATCACCCAAATATCTTCGTCTAAGTGAACAACGATTGAAACATCTACAACGTGCCGTATCCAAAAAGAAAAAAGGTTCGAAACGTAGAAGCAAAGCTGTACATCAATTGGCGAAATTGCATGAGCATGTAGCCAATCAGCGAAAAGATCATGCGCACAAAGTTTCTCGTAAACTCGTAAACCAGTACCAATTGATTGCTTTTGAAGATTTAAACGTATTAGGGTTGGTTAAGAACCATCATCTTGCAAAAAGCATTGTTGATGCAGGATGGCAGCAACTCGTACAATTCGTGATGTACAAGGCTGAAAGTGCCGGTCGTCAAGTCGTGCAAGTGAATCCATACAACACATCTCAACAATGCTCCAACTGTGGTGAAATCGTCAAAAAAACACTATCCGAACGAACGCATCAATGTTCTTGCGGATATGTTGCAGATCGGGACGTAAATGCGGCGATTAACATACTAAACCTAGCTTTGAAAAACGTATCGTAACCTAAAAAAGACTAGGCTTGGATAGAGCCTCCAAGGAGGGGAAAGGTTACGATCCCCGATGATCTGAGAAGCCCCTGCCTTTAGGCATGGGAGCATGTCACATGGGGAAATTAGAACATCATAAAAAAGGACTTCGTGAGTTGATGGAACAACCAACTAAACGGGCAGATTAGTTGAAGAAGGAATGGGTGAAGAATTGCCGAATAATGTTAGGAAATACCTGATTTAAAGGAGATCTTCTAATGACAGAAATACGATGGGCTAGGTTAGAAGATGCAAGGAACTTGGGGTTTGTCCATTCAGAATCTTACCGAAATACATATAATGGCATAATGCCTGATGAGTTTCTAAATCAGTATACACCCGTCGCTAGAGAGAGGTACTTTTATAATACTCTTATTCAAGGTGCGGAACGAATAGCAATCATGTTAGTTGATAATAAAGCTGTTGGCTGTTTGATACTAAAAGCTTGCAGTGACAAGGATTGGAAAAATGTAGTGGTGAAATCTCAGCAATATATCTTGTTCAAAACTTTAGGGCTATCGGGCTTGGAAAACAGTTGTTGAACTGGTGCTTAGAAAAATTAAAAGATCTTGGATATACTACGGCAATATTATGGGTACTTAAAGAAAATAAAAATGCTATTAGCTTTTATGAAAAACAAGGGTTTTGGCATGACGGAATAGAAAGGAAAATCTTTAGAGATATAGAACTAAGTCAAATCAGATATAAAAAGGCACTTATATAATCCACCCCTTCAATGCTAACTGAGAATGATAGCTCAAAAAAAGGTCATCTGAACAAAAACACTCGCTTTTGTGATCATGTCCGTAAACAAAGCCTTCCCAAAAGCCCAAAAAAACCTACATGCCATTTTTTAAAAATATGTCTGAGCGAACTTTGACATAGGTTTAAAGGAGGGGCATAGTTTAATTATTATTGGATTTGGAAATATGTGGTAAGTGAGATTTTCCAGTGAAAATCTTTCCGATATGGGTAAAGGAGGCTAAAGCATGGAAACTAGATCCAGTTTTCACCATTCTTTAGATGAATTGCAACGAAAATTGCTTGATATGGGAGCAAGTGTGGAGCATTTGATCCATTCAGCCGGGGAGTCCCTAGCTCGTCACGACGATAAGTTGGCGAATGATGTTATAGATAGCGATGATAAAATTGATGAGTCGTTGCAACATATTGAAGAACTATGCTTGCAATTGATCGCCCTGCAGCAGCCGATGGCCAGCGATCTTCGTATTATTGGAACGGTACTGAAAATATCCACAGACTTGGAACGTATCGCTGACCATGCTGTCGATATTGCAAAGATTACCATTCGATTGAGTGGCGAAGAACTGGTACAGGCGGTGGAAGACATTCCCCGAATGGTAAATCTGCCTAAGGAAATGCTGTTGGAGAGTTTGTTGTCTTACACGGAGCGAAACGTGCATCGTGCCGCCGCACTTTCGGAGAAGGAAGAGCAAGCCGATACACTTTACAGCAAGATTATGTCCGAAATGGTTGAATTAATGGGTTCTGAAACAGCGAAAAACCGTCAACTAACCCATTTGATTTTGGTAGCACATCACTTAGAACGAGTTGCGGACCATATAACCAATATTGGTGAAGGGGTCATTTACATGGTAACGGGAATAAGAAAAATTTTGAACAATTAATGTGATAACAAGAATGAGATCTTGGAAAAATAAGGAAGGATCTTGCTACGGCAAGATCCTTCCTTAATTAATCCATCTCGAAATTTTCATAACCATTACTGCGAATCAATCTCTGTTTAAAAGATTGGATGCAGTATGTCATTTTAAGGAATATAATATAGAAAAACACTGTTAGGGAGGATTTCGTTTGCAGGTCTCCATTAAAAGGAACAGCTATATGAGTACAATCCTGCCATTAGCCGCACCCGCCATCATGATCGGACTGGCTGTACTTATTATCAAGATGTACACCAACTCAACTTCTTCATCCGAGTTTCTGTCCACCTTTAAAACTTTATTTATCAGTATCATTCTTGAGGCGCTTCCTTTCATGATGCTAGGAGTTCTTTTTTCTTCCATCCTGCAGGTTTTCGTGTCGGAACGGACTGTGCAAAGGTTCATACCCCGTGATCCATTACTTGCTGTCATGTTTGCCTGCGTACTTGGCTTTGTCTTTCCGATTTGTGAATGTGGACTTACGCCTGTCGTAAGACGTTTAATGCATAAAGGCATGCCGCTTTATGTGGCGATTGTTTTTATCCTTGCAGGCCCTATCATTAATCCAGTCGTCTTCTTTTCGACATACATGGCGTTTCGTACGGAACCGGGAATGGCCTATACCCGGTTGATCCTAGCATTTTTTATCGCATGTATTATTGGCTTGATCGTTTACAAGTTTATCAAAACAAATCCACTGCGTGCCGAATCCAAATCTTCGTGGCCCAAACTGAAAAAATCAGTTGTAAAGCATGTTAATAAACCGATTCGTATTCAGCGCAAAACTTTCACAAATATGATACGAGTCCGGCATGGGATTAATCCAAACGATCCCAATCATGGCGAAAATCGTTTTACCGATGTTCTTAGCCATGCGGGTGAGGAATTTTTTGAAATGGGCAAATATTTGCTGATCGGTTCTCTGATTACTGCATTTATTCAAGTTCTGGTATCCAGAGAAAATCTTGAATCTTTGGGAACGGGTTACTGGAGCTCACACTTCTTTATGATGGCTTATGCCTATCTCTTGTCTTTATGTTCCACGTCTGACGCATTCGTCGCTTCATCGTTTGTACCGATTTTTTCCAAAGGATCGCTTCTTACATTTATGGTTTTTGGTCCTATGCTAGACTTAAAGGGTACGATCATGCTTTTGTCTATATTCAAAAGTAAATTTGTGTTGTTGCTCACTGTGTTGATACTTGCAACGGTTATACTAATAATGCCAATTGGAGAGCTACCGTTTTAACAATAGGGGGATTTTTATGGAAAGTAACCGTATGAATCACTTTTTGGCCCGGGCTATCATTTTATGTGGATTTGCCGTTTATATTATATATCTTGTTCGTTCCGGCCATATCTCTTATTATATTGCACCGAATATGGAAATCTATGTGAAGGCATCGGCAGTCGGATTATACGTTATAGCGGCCTATCAAGGCTATTCGGCTTACCGCATCTTCCGGGGACAGCAGATCGACTGCGATTGCCACCATGAACCTTCCAATTCGCTCATACTTAGAGGTACGATTTACGGCTTGTTCTTATTTCCTCTGATGCTTGGGTTTATCCTTCCTGATACGTCGGTCGGCAGTGCAATGGCTGCCAAAAAGGGAATGAATCTGACTGGTTCGGCTAATATTGTTAAAGCTGCATATTCATCATCCGGTGTTTCCTACAATCCAGCCATAGTACACAACACTGAGACAGAGTCATTGACTAAGGAAGATGAACAAATTAAAGAAGAACTTAAATTGGACAAATATAGCAATGATTTTGCAAATTTCGCCATACAGTTGTATAAAAAAGAGAAGATTAAGGTTAAAGACAAAGGATTTGTAGAAGTATTGTCCACACTTGAGATGTTCAAAGACAGCTTTGTTGGAAAACAGATCGAAATCAACAGCGGATTTGTTTATCGAGAACAGGCGATGCCGCAGAACATGTTTTCGATTTCCAGATTTGAAATTCAATGCTGTTCGGCTGATGCTCTCCCTTTCGGAGTATTGGTCCAATTCGACCATGCTGAGAAATTTGCCAAAGACAATTGGATTAAAGTTACAGGTACAATAAGTAAAACAACGTATAAAGGAAATGAAGTCATAATGATTAAAGCGAGCAAGGTAGACAAGATTTCTGCACCAGCACACGAATACGTACAAGTTCAAGGAAATTATGCATTTATCAATGAATTGTAGCCAATAATTTATACCTCCGGCAGAGGCTATATGAGTAATATAGAGGTGACATTAATATTGATTAAACAAAGTCTTGATACCACGTCGTCCATAAAGAAGCAGTCAACGATTGCACTAAACTACTCTGTCGTGGAAGTGCATCATTCTGGTATCATTGCAACTATATTAAAGATGACGAGCTTTTGTTGAAGAAAAAGTTAAAGGACTGAGCTAACGGATACAAGAGGTGAGAATGGTCATGGGATTTGAAGTATCCTTAAAAGACTATCACGAAGATCATTGGCTCAAGTTTGTAGACAATTGCAGTAAAAGTGTTGTTGAGAGTGAAATCGAATTCGGTGATATCAGTGTACCGAAAGATATTGCGATTGTACTGAACTATAGACTTAGGAATCATGCTAGAACATGGTTATTTAAATCGGTACCAGCTTTAGATAACGTCAAGCCTATCGATTTATTGAATAGTGAAGAGGGCAAAAACATACTGAGGGTTGCACTTATGCGGATGCCTGATTAGGTTGATGAAGGTGAGATTATGATGCATCCAGCAGCCCTTCGTTACGCTAAACATTCCTGTATGGGCTAAGAAATGGCCTTTGCTAAAAAAGGAGCGCCTCGGTATGATGGGTTTTTCCACAACAACATCAAAGGAGGCGCTCTTATTATGAAGTTTAAACAAATCAACGGACAAAATCAACGGATTGAACGAATTTCCCCGACTCAGCTCGTTGTAGGCATCGACATGGCAAAGGAAACTCATGTAGCTCAAGCCACTAACTTTCGAGGCATCGTTCTTGCTAAGCGACATCTCACGTTCAAAAATGCGCTTGAAGGTTATGAAAAATTACAACGTTGGATGGATGAATTACAACGAAAGCACCGACTGAAGACCGTCATCATCGGTATGGAACCTACAGGACACTATTGGTGGAACTTGGCGAATTGGCTTGCAAACAAAGGCCTTAACGTCGTCATGGTGAACCCGGCCACCACCAAAAGAAACAAGGAGAACCGCGATAACAGTCCATCCAAGAGTGACCCCAAGGACGCACTTGTCATTGCAGACGTCGTCTGTCGAGGATACTACTACGATTATACTCGACAGGCAAGCGTGTTCCAAAGGTTGCGTACGATGATGAGTGATCGGGAATTTTGGGTGACTCATAGCGTCCGTCTGCAGAATCGGCTCATCCGTTGGTTGGACATTCGGTTCCCCGAGTACACGTCGGTTTTCAAGGATTGGACCTGCCCACGATCCTTGGCTACGCTCAAAGAATTTCCTTCTCCGCTAGAATTAGAATCTCTATCCGTATCGGAGGTCATCACCGGTTGGAGAGAGCAGCATATGAAGCGAGCGGGCGGGTCAACCGGAATGGAGAAAGCGGCGCAACTCATCGCTCAAGCGAAGAAGAGTGTGGGAGACACGACAGCTCTGAGCGAAGCGAAGCAGGATTTAGAGCGGTTATTGGAAGAGTATGAGCGTATCGTTGAAATGCTAGAGAAGATGGAACAGGAAGTACGGGCACTTCTCGTTAAGATCCCTATGGCCCAGCAACTACGGTCGGTCAAAGGCCTCGGCACGATCTTCATCGCGGCCATTCTCTCCGGTGCAGGCGACCTCAAACAGTATGCCCATGGACGTCAGTTATTGCGTAAAGCGGGCTTAAATCTGGCCGAAAGCATGTCTGGCAAGCGCAAGGGGCAGATCGTGCTTTCCAAACGGGGAGATGCGAAGCTGCGAAAATATATGTATCTGGCTACGATCACCCTCGTGGGAACGAATCCCGTCTTTCGACAGATGCATGAAAACAATGTTCAAGTCAAGAAAATGAAGAAACAACAGTCGATATTTAAACTGCTTGGAAAACTGGCTCGGATACTGATCGGCATCGTCCAACGAGGAGAAACGTTTTCTCCCGAAAAAGCGAGTGCCGTTTTTACAGACGCTGCATAAGAAATCTGAAAGCCACGTAGATTGACTCATTCGCAGGATTTCAAACAAAGAAAGCACGGAGAACCAAGTTCGTATCCGATAAGGGCACAGACCCATCCGCTAAACGCTATCGGTCTCCACACCTTGGACAAGTATGACGATGGAATGTAAGGGCCTAGACCCGTTGAGCCATGGGATGGTGAACTTCCAGGGAAATGGTGGAGGAAGCGTGCAGTAGAAAAAAAGGCTTTGGGGAAATGCTCCAGCCATTTCTTCTATTCCCGCATGCCCAAAAATGTAACGGCGGGCTCTCATCAGCTTACATCCCTAACGATCACTGTATCCAATGGTGATGAAATCCTGCGAATGAGTGAGTATACGTGAGAGAACCCCTTAAAACCGAGGGACGGGTACGATAGTTGAATGAAACTTGAACGAGCAGTTTTCCACGGCGGTCTGCTCGTTTTGCGTCACTAACGGGCGGCCGAATAATATGATGACAGTGAGTGGTAAAGTGGTTAAAGCTGAACCTTATTCAATTATGGTATACTAAAATCACTTTATCTCTTTATCGTGTCTAAAGGAGCAGATCAAATGGAAACTTTCATATTCAAGCAGTTGAAATTTGTCCGAAATCAAACGCTTAAAACACTCGAGGGGATTCCTGCGAGCATGGTGGCTCGCATACCGGAAAAATTTAGAAACCATATTCTATGGCAGGCCGGGCATATTTATTTGGTCCAAGAAAGGTTTGCATTTTTGATTCATGGTTTCGACGCACATCTCCCAGAACCGTTTATGGCATTGTTCGCCCCGGGGACAACGCCGCTAGCCTGGACTGAGACCCCGCCGTCTTTATCGGAAGTTACAGACATGCTGGGAAAGCAGCAGCAGCGTATCCAACAGGCTTTAAAGGATCGCATTGGGGAAAAAGCACCTTCGCCGTATACGACATCCAGCGGGATGACACTTGAAACCATTGGAGAGTTTTTGAACTTCAGTTTGTATCATGAGGGCATGCATTTCAACTCAATCAAGCATTATAAAGTGTTGTTGAACTCCTAGATTAACTTGTTGTTATACCAGTGTGATCGGGCCTCTTTAACAGCAAATGTCTCATGTTATCTCCTTGTGATGAAATAGGTTACGATATCAATATGGAGTAAAAGGACATGAAAGATTATCACTGCTGTGCCACCTGTATTCATTATGAGATATGCAAGGCACTTTTGATAGAACATCACAATTAAGCAGGCTGCCGAAGATTCGCTCGGTGGCCTGCTGTGCTAAACGGGCAGATTTCTTGAATTACCCCTCAATTTTAAAAAAAACGTTTACAGATAAATACATTTGCATTAGTATTTTCCTTGTGGATAAGGAATTCAAAAAATAAAGGAGTGAACTGCGTCATGTTTGATTGTGAACTCATAACAAGAGATACCAGAAATTTTGCTGGATTTAGCTTCTCAGGACCTTTCCCGCAATCATTTCCTTCTGAAGCTGTGAAAGTTCAGCAACAACTTGGAAGCAGAAAGTCTGAATTTACTCCAAGCATAAACACAGACGTTGTTTTTAGTCCGTATTATGTGTGCGACAATCTAGCTACATATTTTGCATGTTATGAGGTACCTGAAGGTACTGCAATTCCAGAAGGTGTCGTAAGCTTCAAGCTTCCTGGTCATACATATGCAAAGGTGACTTGCACCAATAAAACAATCCGTGACGGGTACGGTCATGTATTTGATTGGATTCAAAAACATGGGTACAAGCAACTCAATGGAGCTTGCTCTATTGAGATTTTTTACATAGAAGAAGCAGAAGAAGAGAAAGTTGAGCTATTAATACCTGTCGAATAACATTCCAGTTATGGAGAGAAAATAGAAAGACTTATATTCTCTTATTACGGGTAACGATAGTTGAACGAAACGCAAAGGCTGCCGAAGAACATGTCGGGAGCCTTTTCTCGATTAAAGAGGTACAGGCTTCCGAATAAATGAAAGTAGCTGAATGAAGGGGGCGTCCTTCTAATGTCGGGAATCTGACTGTGTATGCCGCGTTAGCCGTTTCCTAACTTGCTTGCCGACGTTCAGTCCAATGACGCCAGCAATTCAGCAAGGTCATTTGTTCGGAATAGAACAAAATGCCGATTGTCACAATAAGCGCCATTCCGTGCGCCGACCAGATGGCATAGGCAATGCTGACATCAACGCCTCTCAGGACGAAATTCATAAGAGACAAGCTCAGTCCATAGAATACGAACATCAATAAGGAAGGCATAAATTTACTGAATCCAGTAACAGTTTCATCGATTGTCGTACCAGCGACTTCGGCTATAATGGCGAGGATTAATAGAATCCAATGCATTTCGACCTTCGGATGTGAAAATTCTTTCTTATGCTGCGGCGAAAAAAAGGCTGCCTCGCGGCAGCCTGTCCATTGCATAGCGAGTACCACTACATCACATAATTACGCCTCAATCCAGCTTCCGTTGCGTTTGGAACGGCGTACATAGCCGGACGCCAGAAAGAATGCCGCCGCAAAAAGCATAGGAATAGGCAGCATTGACAACGAATAATGCAGGTTCGTCCGGTCCGAAATATAGCCTGTAATAACCGCGCTCGGTATATCGCCGAGCAGGTGCATTAGCAGCATAGCGAGTGATTGGGCCGTATTCCATATCGGCTTTTCCGTTAAGTCGAACACGATAGCCGAAGCCACACCGACATGCCACAGCACGAAAAACGTCGAGAAGAAGAAGCACACCATATTGTTCATAGCCAGACCTGCATATAAGAAGCATGCAGAAAGCACCATTACCAAAGTAAGCGCGTAAACGCGCCCCCTCGGATGCCGTTTTTGCCACACATCGCCGACCCAGCCGCCGAGCGGGGCACCAAGCAGCCCCGCGCCCACTTGTATAGCACCAGTAACCATGCCTGCTTGGTCTACCGTATAGCCGAAATCGCGCTCAAATAGTGACGGAGCAAACAAGACAATGGCGCCGAACGCGTAGCTGATGCCCGCGTAGCCCAAGCATGCGCAGACGTATGCGGGATTGCGGAAAAGCGCGGCTATGGCCGGGAGACCCAGCTTTACCCCGTCATCGCGCTTTGCCGTTTCGCCGCTTTCCGCCTGCGTGCCTAATGGCAACCGCCAAGTCAGGATGGCCAAAATAAGGCCGGGTAGTCCGACGATCGCGAACGCCGCCTGCCAGCCGGCGGCGACACCGATCATGCCGCCGAGCACGACGCCGGCGGCTCCGCCGATTGGCATGCCGAGATTGAACAGTCCTAGGATCACGGAGCGCCGGTTTTTCGGAAAATGGGACGACAATATCGTGCTGGCTGTCGCCACATACGCTGCTTCGCCGACTCCGACCAGCGCGCGGAATGCAAAAAGGGAGGTCATCGACCAGGCGAATGCCGACAGCAGCGTAGCTACGCTCCATATTGCGACGCCGATCGCGGCCACTTTGTGTGGCTTCCAACGGTCCGACCATACTCCGAACGGCAGTGCGATGAGTGAGTACGTCAGCATAAATGCGGTGCCCAGTGAGCCGAGCGCCATATCCGATGCATGAAAATGTTCTTTCAGCAGCGGCAGCACACCCGAAGTAATGTTGCGGTCCAAATAATTGACGACATTAAGGAGTAAAAACAACGTAAACAGCCGTCCCAGCTTCAAAGGCATTCCCTCCGAGATAAAATCTTAGTATCATTGTACATTACTATTCTCGTTAAAAACCTCAGTTTACACAAAAATAAAAAAAAGTGCTGATTGATTGGAAACGCGTCGGCACAAGTCACTCTGACAGCGCCTCGTCACGGACGAGCGGAATAACTCCTTTCTATCACTGCGGCCGGACACACCCGAATGAACAGGTTATGCTACAATAATTGCAGCAGGTAAAGTGGCGTGAATCAACCTCAAGAAATAAAGAGACTATTTTGGTATGTTGGAGGAATTGCGGAATGCCCAATATATGGACGCACTGCTTGTTCGGCCATGCGCTGTCAGATCGGGTCGGCATAAATGGGTTTTATATAACAATGAGTTCTTCAACTAACCGATAACGATAGTGGAGGAGCTTGCTTCAGGCACCTCCTCTTTTGGTTTATTGAACGGGCAGCATAGTGAGTCGGCTCGGGTGGTGGGTCCTGCTTGATGATTGCGCAAGTGAATAGGGAAAGATATACTGCTGCTTGAACGTTCATTCAAATGGCCGAATAAGGAAGGAAAGTCTTAATAATTACTATTTTCAGATCATTACCCCCTTAAAAAAACTGATAAAAACGAATAATAGTGTAGAAGTGTAGAAGGAATAGGAGGGTTTAAAATGAAAAAACAATTATTAGTAGCTTCTCTTTTATTGACAGTAGTAGGTGGAGGGCTTGTCGCTCATGCAGCATCGTCTGACGTTACAACAACAATATCTGGACAATCTTTAACTGTCACAGAAGCAACTTACAGTAAAGATGACGGTGAAGTGGGTAACAAAGATGATAGTCAACAAGGCAACAAAGATGACGGTGAAATGGGTAACAAAGATGATGGTCAACAAGACAACAAAGATGACTCTCAAATGAGCAGCATCGACAACGGTCCACAAGGCAACAAAGATGATGGTCAAATGGGCAATATCGACAACGGTCAATAACAATAATTGATCGATGAATACACTCAGTGTGAAGTCCCTTTTAAAAGGGGCAAGGTTCTATGATTATACTCAAAATGTAAGTAAAATCAGTTAAAAGGAAGAGGTGAAAAATCATGATGAAGAAGTTGCTCGTATTAGGACTTTCCGCTTGCCTACTGTTTACTTTCACTGGTTCCGCATTTGCTGCTACAAAAACTACCGTTCAAACTAAACACACCGTAACTCATGCTAAGAAAAATGTAACAGCAGCTAAGAAAAAAGCTACGGCTAAATCTAAAAAGCAGGCTGTGAGCAAATTTAAAAAGGCAAGCGCTGTACATAAGAAAACAGCAAAGACTGCAAAAACAGCGTGATGCATAAAGCTGAATATCAAATTTTGAGTCGCGGACCAGTGTCGTGGCTCTTTTATTACAAATTGAGTGGCTTTCTCGGCTGGATCTGCTTTTTTAAGCCTGATATTCACCCAAATTTCGCCGTGGCAAGCATGCCTGAGGAAGATATTCGCCCCTTTCATGTAAGGGGTTCAGCCAACATTTTAAGGACGTAAAGGTATTTTGCCAAAAAAACACGGATTTCGCACGCTAAGGGATAATAAAAGTTACTATTGATAAGATCCTGATCAGTGACAATACCAAGTACTCGTTGATCGGACTCGCGGATGTTGGCATTGTACCCTGGCATCTCAATATGCACGTTTGATGAGAATGTAGGGAAGTTTGTGTCATTAATGTAGGATGATTTGTGTCCTTAGACATCCGACACATCCGAATTGCAAATCGCGGGAATGAGATAAAGTTCTATCATCTGTCGGAGGACAAGAACATACATCTATTGAGATCCGCGCCAAGCGCGGTTTTTTAATTTTATGGATGTAAGTTCTTGTCTTTGGCCAAGGACAAGAACTTACATCCATTGCCGATCCAAAAGCAGAACTTCGGTTTTCAGAGCACCTCACATTGATGCCTTCGCTCAGCTCAACGGGCAGTTTAGTAGAATCATGTTCGCGATGTTCTTAGTGGTGGATCCAATTAGATCCCTTTATTACCCGAACGACCGAATGGTACGCTCCATTACACTTTGAATGAAAGACTTCAATTCGTCTATGAATAACTTTGCTGCCTGCCCCATAAACTTATCCGTCCGATATATAATGCAGATATCTTGACTAGGTGTAGGATTGAGCAGTGTTACCGCTGAGATGTTATCGCGGTTCAGATAATCAAGCAGCATTCGTGGGAGAATTGAGGCTCCTAACCCTTGTTCGACTAAGGACAGAAGCGTCGATAACGTAGAGGTTACAATCGGAGTGTCTATTGAAATCCCTTTTTCTTGGCAACAAGAATGGATGACCTTCGTAATCTGGTGCTCAGGACCGAACATCACCATCTTCAGCTGCTGTAACTGTTCGAAGGGGATTGCCTTTGACTTCGCAACGGGGTGATCCGATTGGATGGCTAAAGCAAACTCCTCGTGGAACAAAGGGATGATAGAGATTCGGTCATCCGGATTCATAGGCACTGTGGTAATTCCAAGATCTCTTGTGCCGTCGACAACCTGTTCATACACCTCCATGGTCTCCGTAACACTTATTGAGAGCTTAGGATATGCAAGGTGGAAGTTGATCAACAGCGCATCAAATAGCAAGTCCCCATCGCCAGGGAGTATCCCGATGTCAAGCCTGCCGCCTTCCATTCGCTTAAGATCCGTTATCGCTCCTTTAATATAGTCGATGCGTTCGAAGATAGTATGACATTGCTCCAATAAGATCTTACCCGCATCCGTTAACGCGATACGTTTGCCAATGCGATCGAATAGAGGAAGCCCGAGCTCGTTCTCCAAAAACTTGATCTGCTGACTCAAATTCGATTGTGTGGTGCAGAGGTTTGCGGCCGCTCTTGAAAAATGCATCTCCTTACATACGGCAGCAAAATATTCAAGCTGTCTAAGTTCCATCCTCCATGCCCCTTCCTATAAGCGATCTCCCTTCATTAATTATAATGGCATTATTACGGTCAATCCAATATATCCAAACAATTTCTATTCAATTATTACTAAAACTGATCAATTGCATCGGAATCTCGTGATTGTTGCTTTGTGGAGGGAAAGGTACACTTTGGATGTGAAAGCGAAACACATTCAACAATTTATCGGGAGGCGTTTCAATGATGTCACAATCGATCATTAATACGGGAAAAGTTCTGCGTCAGATCGTTATCGGGCAGCTTCAGGACGTTTCAGAGGCTCAATTCGACATTCAACCAGAAGGCTTCAATAATACAATTCGCTGGAACGTCGGTCACATGGTTTATTGGATGGATAAGTACTCCACCCTATCCTTCGGATCCCCGTCTGCAATTCCGGCTCAATATGAGGCACTGTTTAGCTCTGGAACGAAGCCCTCTGATTGGACGATAGCTCCCATCAAAGGAAGAGCTGACCCAATTGTTAGTGGCACAACTTTCCCGTCTCTCCGGGCAGACGCCAGAATTGCTGGACAAGAATCTGAAATCGCCGTTTGAAATGGGCCCCTTTCAAATCATTACCGCCTGCGAGTTGTTTAACTTCGCCCTGATGCACGAAGCCATCACCTTGGAATCATTTCGAGCCAAATTAAACCAATAGAAGGTCGTCTGTCACTGATATGGGGCGGAGCGGTCGGATGATCTACAAGTAGTGATCAGCAGTCCAAGTAAGCATCAAAAATTACCTACCTTCAACGCGTCGGCAACAACCTCAACGTGAACTAACGGGAGGAGTCATTTTAAACGGGAACTTTATTACGAGGAAGAAAGCGCAGGGATCTCTTTAGTTATGCTTCATAGACTACACTGAAAATGACTCTTAGGAGGCTGACAATATGTCGAAATTTCTTGTAAACGGGATCCACCTGAACGTTGAAATTGAAGGTGAGGGAGAGCCGCTTCTGCTCATCCATGGACTGGGCGGCAACATCGATCAAATGCGTGCAGATATGAAGTGGTTGTCCACAAAGTACAAAACGATTGCTTATGATTGTCGCGGACACGGAAATTCGGATAAGCCGGCAAGCTATACGTTGAATGATCATATTCAAGATGCAAAGGCTTTGTTGGAGGAATTGCGTATAGAGAAAACCCGTGTGATCGGCGTTTCGGGAGGAAGTTATATCGCGCAGGGTTTGGCTGCTGACTATCCGGATGCCATTCATAAATTGATACTGGTCGTTCCGAAATCTCATGGCACCAAATCTTCCGTGCAACTTTTTTGGGAACGGCATGCGGTCGAATTAGCGGGCATGAGCGAAGCTGAACAAATGAGTTATTTTTTGAATCATGTTTTTGCGCCCGGGTTCTTGGAGAAGATTGAACCCAAAATCGTGCAAATCATACTGAGACCGGAGCCGATTTTATCCGCGGGAGAATCGACAGCTGCAAACAAAGCATTTCATGCCTTCGACTTGCTTTGTCATCAGTGGGAAGATGGACGGACTAAATCCTCCTGAATACGGCAAGGAAGTCGCCTCCCATATTAAAGTCGCCATCTTTGTGGAAATGATACATTCCGGGCATGCGCCAAGCTTTGAAGAACCGGAAAAATTCTCCGAATTGGTGCTCGATTTCTTTTATGGATAATAACGAGAGGGGCGCACAATGAGAACTCCAAAACAACAATACGAATCGATAGATCATTAAACTAAACATTCCTGTATAGCTTAAGAAATGGCCTTTGTCAAAAAAGGAGCGCCTCGGTTATGATGGGTTTGTCCACAACACCATCAAAGGAGGCGCTCTTATTATGAAGTTTAAGCAAATCAACGGACAAAATCAACGGATTGAACGAATTTCCCCGACTCAGCTCGTTGTAGGCATCGACATGGCAAAGGAAATTCATGTAGCAGAGGCCACTAACTTTCGAGGCATCGTTCTTGCTAAGCGACATCTCACATTCAAAAACGCAATTGAAGGTTATGAAAAGTTACAACGTTGGATGGATGAACTACAACAGAAACACCGACTGAAGACGGTCATCATCGGTATGGAACCCACTGGACATTATTGGTGGAACTTGGCGAATTGGCTTGCAAACAAAGGCCTTAACGTCGTCTTGGTGAACCCGGCCACCACCAAACGAAACAAGGAGAACCGCGATAACAGTCCATCCAAGAGCGATCCCAAGGACGCGCTTGTCATCGCAGACGTCGTCTGTCGAGGATACTACTACGATTACACTCGACAGGCAAACGTGTTCCAAAGGTTGCGTACGATTATGAGTGATCGGGAATTTTGGGTGACCCATAGCGTCCGGCTGCAGAATCGGATCATCCGTTGGTTGGACATTCGGTTTCCCGAATACACGTCGGTTTTCAAGGATTGGACCTGCCCACGATCCTTGGCTACGCTCAAACATTTCCCTTCTCCGCTAGAATTAGAATCTCTATCCGTATCGGAGGTCATCACCGGTTGGAGAGAGCAGCATATGCAGCGAGCGGGCGGAACAACTGGAATGGAGAAAGCGGCGCAACTCATCGCTCAAGCGAAGAAGAGTGTCGGAGACACGACAGCTATGCGCGAAGCAAAGCAAGATTTAGAGCGGTTATTGGAAGAGTATGAGCGTATCGTTGAAACACTAGAGAAGATTGAACAGGAAGTACGGGCACTTCTCGGTGAAATTCCTATGGCCCAGCAATTACGGTCGGTCAAAGGCCTTGGCCCGATCTTCATCGGGGCCATTCTCTCCGGTGCAGGCGACCTCAAACAGTATGCCCATGGACGTCAGTTATTGCGTAAAGCGGGCTTAAATCTGGCCGAAAGCATGTCTGGCAAGCGCAAGGGGCAGATCGTGCTTTCCAAACGGGGAGATGCGAAGCTACGAAAATATATGTATCTGGCTACGATCACCCTCGTGGGAACGAATCCCGTCTTTCGACAGTTGCATGAAAACAATGTCCAAGTTAAGAAAATGAAGAAACAACAGTCGATCTTTAAACTGCTTGGAAAACTGGCTCGGATCCTGATCGGCATCGTCCAAGGAGGAGAAACGTTTTCTCCCGAAAAAGCGAGTCCCTTTTTTACAGAAGCAGCGTAAGACATCTGAATGCCACGTAGATTGACTCATTCGCAGGATTTCAAACAAAGAAAGCACGGAGGACCGAGTTCGTATCCGATAAGGGCACAGACCCATCCGCTAAACGCTATCGGTCTCCACACCTTGGACATGTATGACGATGGAATGTAAGGGCCTAGACCCGTTGAGCCATGGGATGGTGAACTTCCAGGGAGATAGTGGAGGAAGCGTGCAGTAGAAAAAGGCTTTGGGGAAATGCTCCAGCCATTTCTTCTATTCCCGCATGCCCCAAAATGTAACGGCGGGCTCTCACCAGCTTACTTCCCTAACGATCACTGTATCCTAAGGTAATGAAATCCTGCGAGTGAGTGAGCATACGTGAGATAATCCCTTAAAACCGAGGGACGGGTACGATAGTGGAGGAGCTTGCTTGGTGGCAGCTCCTCTTTTCTTATTGAAGTAAAGGGCAGTAACATTAAAGGAATTTGTTTGCTTTTCGAGAATATATCAGGACGTGGGCACGAAAGCTCAATAAATGGGCCCAGATATAATCAGTTATATCTTTAAATCACATAAAAGGAGAGTCCATATGCCTTTGCCTATGGTACATATGAGTATTACAGCAGACATTTTTAAACAAAGAGGCACGGAAATTGATCCAAAATTTTTGTTGGGGAGTATTTCGCCAGACGCCATTCATATGAGAGAGAACACGAATAGAGCAGACAAAATCAGGACACATTTCGATTTCAACGAAGACTATACAGTAGAGGACTTTTTCAACAAGATGCGGCCCTTTGTTGATCTTTTCCCTGCCGACCCTCAATGGATTATGTTCGCAAGAGGATACATCTCGCACGTATTAACTGATTTGATTTGGTCTCATACCGTTTACAGTGACTTTCAAAGGAAGATAGCCAATGAACAAATTGAGAACGTTCGCACTTTATATTATATGGAGACAGATCAGATCGATTTTAATTTATTTAGGCTGGAACCTTGGAGACCGCAAGCTTGGGAGAGTCTGGAAAACTGCCCCTCGATCTCGGTAGATGACATCTTAACGGAAGAAGAAGTGGAGAAATGGAAACATAGAACCCTTGATTGGTATACTGACACTTCAAAAGAGCCGTGTATTGAGCCAAAATACATCACTGAAGACTCTGTTCGTAGTTTTATAAAAGATACCTCACGCCGTCTAACCCGACTATTCGAAGGGACAGGGTATAAATAAGTCATACTCAAACTAGTCTAAGACTTCGTAGTATTATTTGCAGTAGTTTTTTAAGTTTGAACTAACGGAAACGATAGTTCAATCGACAGCTTCACAAAAGGACCGAAATATATGTTTGGAGGTGGTGCGTTGGTTATTTATAGATTTGATCAGGAAGTAGGTAGAGCGATTGGGGCATACAATAGTACGAACCTCATAATGTCTCGTATTATAACTTCGGAAAAGACTGGATCATTTCATATTGGTTGTATGTATTTGGGGGCTAACGGTAACGTAGGCTACCATCAGACTGCAACCAATCAATTATTTCTCGTAGTTCAAGGCGAGGGATGGGTTCGCAGTGGAGATCACCACAAAATGAATATAAAAGCTGGGCAAGCTGCTTTCTGGATAGCCGGTGAATGGCATGAGTCCGGTACTGAATCTGGAATGATGGCTATAGTTATTGAATCTGATTCACTTGATCCAATCATAATGAACACCTGAACAAAATACCGGCTTTTGGTGCATAAGAACGACGGAAGAGAGATGTCGCAGCGGCTCCTTTGGTACATATGTCTGAGACTATGGCTCAGCTAACGGGCAGCATAGTTCCAGAACGCAAATAAAGGGTTTTGGGCAATTATGTAGAAGAGTTTGAGGAAAAGATATCCAAGATTGGTGTGACTTGATTTTGAAACTTTCTTTTGAAAAATTCGAAGCCGCCCATAATTATTTAATGAAAAACGGGAGAGATCTGGAACAAGAATTATTTCGATTTTACTTCGAAAACGGTTCTCTTCAAACTTTACTTGACGTCTTGAGTAGCTATCAGGGCGAAGATGGTGGATTCAAAAATATGGGCGAAGGAAACCCCATTTCTACAAATGCAATGGATACCAGCATGGCTTTCCAATATCTTAGTGAAGTTGTAACTTATGCAAAAAGCTATCGGGTACGAGTTTGATTAACGGAGAACCGATAGTGATATGAGCAGATGGCTGCAGCTGTCTGCTTTTTCAATGAACAAACGGGTAGGTTATTCAATAGCAACATGGTATGAACAAAAATGATATATTATCAGGTGATATCAATTTTATATAAAATTAGAACTGGACGGTGTTACTAATGACTAACGAGTATCAGTTGGCTCAGATTAATATTGCAAAAGCGATTGCTCCACTTGATCATCCCACGATGAAAGGTTTTGTCGATCAACTGGATTACATTAATGAATTGGCTGATAAAAGCCCTGGATTTGTATGGCGGTTACAAACGGAAGATGGAGATGCAACTGCATTAAAGGTATTCGACGATCCACTTATTATCGTTAATATGTCAGTATGGGAGTCTTTGGAATCGCTAAAGGCGTATGTTTACTTCGGTGATCATGTTGAGGCATTCAAGAAACGGAAAAACTGGTTTGAAAAGTTGGACTTTCCTTCATTAGCGTTATGGTGGGTTCCAAAAGGTCAAATACCAAAGTTGAAATCAGCTAAAGAAAAGTTGGAATTACTCAAATTACAGGGACCTACCCCCAATGCATTTACGTTTACCCGACCATTTCCACCACAAGAATAGTATTCAGAGAGATAGTACGTTATTTGGAAACAAAATATCTTTGCTTCAGCTAAACGGGTACGTTAGTGAAACAATAAAGAAGAAGCAGGCTGCCAGTAAAACAATCGGGAGCCTTCTGTGTTAACTTGCAGATTTCTTTTATACGTCAGGGATCAATAGTTGAATGAGTAAGAAGGCAGGTACCATGGCGACCTGCCTTCTTTGTAATCCCAATCATAAGTTTGTACAATATTAGCTTATTCGTATCGAACACCTTGATATAAAACAAATCCTATAGGGTGATGAGTAAAGTGGATGACAGAATCACCAGGATTGCCTACGCCTTTATGAGCATGATTTACATCAATATATTCGCCTTGCAGTTCAATCGGTTGTCCTTCGGCAAAGCCTGCAATCCTACCAGGTATACCTTCAGCATCACCGTATCGAATGGCAACAAATGCTTCATCTGAAACAAGAGAAGTTTCAGCACCGCGGATTTCAATCACCACTATTTGATTTACTAACAAATGTTGGTGCATACCGTCTGCACTTTCGCCGTCTACTTCAACTTTCTTTATGACGGCCTTCACATGAACTATCGGTGCTTTTAGAGAGAGCGGATGAATTTGTTGAGGATTTAAGTCTCGCGATAGCGTATGTCCGAAGTATGGATGTTTCTTCATCATTTTTCACTCCTTTCATAGTTTAATCATACCACGTTCCCTACTAAGCTTTTGTTATTAGTTTTGTAAAGTTAGATAGTTACTGCACAATAGGTATAGTTTAGTACAGCATAGTCTATCTGCAACCTTATTCAAGTAACGGTGGAAAAATATCGTGATGGTACAATTTGGTAAATACATATGTTAATAAATTTATCAATGTGATATATTTAAGAATAGTCCAATATTCCTATAATCATAGGTATTTAATGCGGTAAGGGGTAGTCTTATGTCAGAGCATTTATCTCAGAGAGAAATTGCCGACCATTTTAAAAAGTCGGAAAAAACCATCGGACTATGGGTAAAAAAAGGAATGATCAATCCTATCAATGCAGACACTCATAGGAGTGATGGTGGTTATCGATTTGCTTTAGAAGAATTTGAACGAGTAAATAAGTTGTTTTCTTCAGATATACTTTTCCGAAGCAAAGCGGCTAAATTAATTGGAATTACTCCTGAGTATTTAGGTATGCTTGCAAAGGCCAATCCTCCGCAAATCCCATGCCAAATCATTGATTATGGTGATCAGAAACGGATGGTTTTCAGAAAAGCGGATTGTATTGCGCTAATAGATGTTATGAAGAAACGAGATCATACACCAAATATCAGGGAGAGCGGGCGAGAACTTGCTTGTTATGACAATGGACTGCGGTTATTTGATTCTTTTAACCTTAAAGGGCAAAAGGTAGTGGTTGTAAGCGTAGATCCCGTCCGTTTACTTACCGAAAATCATTATATAATTGAACCCAAAGATTACATTCATCAATCAAAACCATGTTTGGATCTGCCATATGTAAGACGTAAGGGGTTCATATTGTTTGGATTTCCTAAGTCGGATGTCGATTCACCCATACATGAATTGCTTTCCCATATGATTGAATCTTTCGGGACAAAGAATATTCGAGTATTTGAGACAGAGTCTAACTATCAAGTGCGCTGCCGACTCGGTAAAATGAAGGGCACAAAAGATGATCTCCGTCTTTTAGAGACATACAAGCAAGAAGGTTACTTATCCCTAAACGGCGAATACATTGATTTCGATGGTGAAGTGGTCACTAGATCAACGAACTATATAAAGAATGTCCATGAGCGTATTAAAAAAATGTCAGATGAATCCGGACGTAATTTTGATGAGATCGTAAATGCTTTGTTGGCCAAAGAACTACAGCTATATGAAGAGAAAAAATAAGAACCTTTGCGAGTGAGTCCCGCTTAGGTTCTTATTTTTTCACGTCGATGGGAGGGTAGGTGCTTATTACAATAATCGATGTTCTGATTGGGGATCCGTTTTAGGATAGAGATGTCTTCTTCAGACAGTGCATTTTCGCAAATCTTACATACTCTATGGCTAACTTTCGCGCTGCTCGTTTTATCTTTACCCGCTCCAATGCCGGAAATGCCTTTATTCTTTAAAGCTCCCTGCAGCAAGGTGATACCTGGGTTGTTTGCCCAATCACGGCTTGCTTCAATGGCTAGATCAAGCCAGCCAACCTGCCAATCATCAATTGCGGAAACAAAGGCTCTTGCCACGGCTAAATCTACGGCATTCTCCGTTCTTAGTTGTCCTCCAGTATCTTTCTCGATTGTCTCAAATCCCACACCTTCTCGGTGATGATCCGCGATTGTTACACGGACGACGGCTTTCACAAATCCCAGATCAGGACGAATTTCAAGTTCTCGTACCTCTTTGTTCCACTGGCTTTCTGCTGCTGCCTCTAACCTGTCCACATAGACTTGATGAGGGATATAGCGATTTTTCTGCACAGTCCCCTTTGGGAAAACAGCCTTCAGTTCTTTAATGATTTCAGCATACTCTTTTGGCATGGAAAGCTTCTCCTTTCCTCAAGCGACAATTATTTGGATATCGCTGCGGGAATAGAACTGAACACCCACATGAATGATCTTCTCCGAATAGGAAGTAATTATTGCTCTAATTGGAACATCTAGCGCATCAGACCAAATATAAACGGGTGTTTGAAAAAGAATGCAGTTATGGAGATCGGCATCGCTGCTTACTTCTTTACGTAATATTTCGATGTTGAAGCGGAAGTAGTAAGCCCCGTCAACAAATATGATTTCGTCGTTATAATCGTTAATGACAACTGTAGAGGTTTCCAGAGCACCATCCATCCGGATTTCAACAGGAGTAGAAAAGAGGATGCAATTGAACAAGTCAGCGTCGGAACAAATTTCTTTCCCTGTAAATAGCATACGTGTAATCTCCTTAAATCAATGGCATTTTATTGAACTTGTCCATATAGGTTTCAAATGCTGAATATGTTTTCTTTGCGAGACTAACCCGATGTGAAGCGTCAACCATGACTTTCTTCAAGTAATCAATGCCTTCTGGTGTAATGCGAAGCAGCTGCCTTGACCGATGTTGAGGATCAGTTCCAATACGCTCAATCTTACCAGTGGCAATCATTTTGGTTGTCCGCTGCGATAAATAACCGGTATTAGCGCCAACTCCATCCAAATAGGCAATGATGCGCTGCTCTAAGTCTTGAAGATAAGTGGCACCTTTGGTCATCAATTCAGCAAGGATGATGTATTCAATAATCTCTTGCACCTTCACAATATTACCTAACGTATCGGTTTTAGCTATAAGTTTCTTAGGATTCAAGTTTTCACCTCCTAACAAATGTCATACCGTAATGATCGAATTAAAGCAAATGTTTTGCCAAGAGCTCTAGAAATCCGATCTTAGCCGGCACAAGGCAATCATAGGGTATAAATACCCCAATATCTGCTATCATAGCACATAAAGCGCCTAAACACCACTACATGCAAACTGTTTGTTAACAGTGCTCTTACCAATACTCTACACTTCAACCTGATTTCACTGATTTTATCCTTCGCCTTTATACCATAATGCGACTGTGGAGCAAGACTTGTACCTAGTAGCAGATTTACAACTCTTCAACTAAATACGTATCTAGCTAGGTGCGTACCTAGTAAAAAGTTCCTACTCTTCAACTAAATCCGTATCAAGTTGAAGGCAGATAGATAGGGTGGGGGGCCGCCGCTGCGCGGAAAAACCGGTCAGAAGGGTAAAATCGCCAGAAATGAAGTGGGATGTCAAGTACTTATAGGCAGGAGCGGGAGAAATAAAAGGAGCAGATCCAAGTAGTATCAAGCTAGGGAAGCGGGGGTTGGCCAGACAGACAAACGAACTAACTAATTCGCAAGAGGAGCGGGTCCGGAATCAAGTGGAAGGTAAAGAGGAACTACCTGCACGAATGAAGCAGAGAATAGGGTGTGACACCATTGTTAGCAAACAGTTTGGGAATGATAGTGTTTAACGTTTAAGGAGTATAGCCACTTAGCAATCAAGCTAAAAAATTATTACATTCCCCAAAACAAAAAAAGCTATTCCTTTTGTAAATAAAGGATAGCCTTTTTCGTTTTGGGGTAATTCGAAAATATTAGTTTGATGGGCATGGGATACAGCCAACAAACAGCGTTTATCTTATTGAGCCATATAACATGAATTGGTTTTGTGATTTCCTTATGAGAAACGAAGCGGCAAGCTTTTGACACCGTGTACAATAAATCCGCGCGCTGGCTCCAACGGCTCAGCGTTTCGTCTGGCAAGCTCAGGCAATCGATTCATGACCGCAGTTAGTGCGACTTTGGCCTCCAAACGGGCGAGCGGTGCCCCAAGACAGAAGTGGATACCTTGGCCGAAGGCCAAGTGCGGGTTGGGTTCCCTGGATATATCAAAGCGAGCAGGGTCGTCAAACTTCGCTTCGTCCCGGTTGGCTGAGCCAATCCATGCAATGACCCGGGTATCTTGCGGAATCGTTTGACCTCCAATCTGTACATCCTGTTTGGTGGTACGGAACATGGCCTGCACAGGAGAACGAAAACGGAGCACTTCTTCAATGGCATTAGAGAGCATTTCCGGGTGGGCTAGAAGTTTGTCCCACTCATTCGGATGCTCTAAAAAAGCAAGGACGGCATTACCGATGAGATTAGTGGTCGTCTCATTTCCGGCAACCAGCAGCAGCCTACAAAAAGACAATATGTCCGATTCCGAAAGATGAGAAGACCCTTCTTCCGCCGACAGCAACGCGCTGACCAGGTCATTCTGTGGGTGGATCCTACGCTGAGCTATAATGTCTTTAAAGTATTCGTTCATTTCCATATGAGCCTTATGAGATTCTGATCGGCCGCCCCCGATTATGGCGTCGGCGCCGGCAACGATTTCATCGGACCATTCCTTAAAGCGATCACGGTCTACAGCAGGCACCCCAAGCAATTCCGCAATCACAATGACCGGAAGCGGATAAGCAAAATCCCTGATTAGATCGAGCTCGCCAGAACTGGCGATTCCTTCGAGCAGTTCGTTCGCAATCTGTTCAATTCTCGGTTCAAGAGCGGAGACGGCTTTTGGAGTAAATGCACGATTTACTAAAGAACGCAAGTCGGTATGTTTTGGAGGATCGTTAGTAATCAAGCTGAAACCCTCTAGCTGCTGTTCCGGTGGTTGAGAATCCTTTGCAGCCGCGATCGGTCTTGAGGAGAAACGGGCATGGTCGGACAGTACTGTTTTGACATGATCATACGTAAACACCGACCATAATTGAAGCGGCTCCATGTACGCTACGGGCTGATTTTTTCTGTACATCTCATAAACGGGATAAGGATTTAATAAAAACTCAGGAGACCGCAGATTGATCATAATCGAACACCATCCTTTGAGAAACGATTGACTATTATTATACAACAAATGCAATGGAACATACAGGAAAGTGTCCGATGACACAACAACATTAGAGAATTCAGAACCCGTAAAGTTGGGATTTTTAAAAAAACGCCAATGTTTTTTTGTCGCGCCTTTAGGACTACGGACAGAGGGGAGTTCTCAAACAACGGCTCTGTTCAGGAGCTTATGAACTTCATCGAGTTCTGGTAAGCCAAGAACATGTGAAACTGCATTAACTCAACAACCTGATGAAAGAACTTTATTTTCCCACATCACAGCTGTGATAGAATTATAAATAAAGTGAAACAACCACTTCCTGCAGAAAGCATAATAGAAGATTCAATAAAGATCAGAACAATTGCAAACTACCTAGTCGCTACAATATCAATTATTTGGAGGTCTGTACGTTGTTCAGAATTAACCGAAGGGATATTAAAACTGAAACCAAACTACCCCACGCAAAAACACAACCTGCAAGTGGGAGCATAATCGTTTTCGAACAATGGAAATTAAAAATGTGGAATATAATGGATCGAGTTCAACAAGAGAGTATCTTTAATCTAGGCCATTGGATTATCTTTCATGATCGGTGGTTATTGAGTTTATCCCAACCCAAAGTAACAAAGGCATATACATATGGTGATATTGTAATGGCAGACTTAGGAGGGGCTAACTTTGGTTCTGAACCTCAGTATGAGCATCCCTGTGTTGTTCTTGTAAATGACTTTACTTCGATCCTGGTTGCTCCTTGTACTTCAGCAAAGCCCCACAAACAGAAATATCCGGATGAAATGGATGCAAGTATAGCCGATGGTTTCTCTAAGGAAACCCGCATACAGCTTCATGGGATCCGCTGGATCGATAAGAAGCGGATAACGCTTTCTGTCGGAACTGTAACAAACCCCACGCTGATGAAGGATATAGATGAATATCTCATGAGTCAATTTCCAAGCTATCATGTCATTTTGATTGATCATCTCTATGAAGTGGCTATGCTTGAAAATGAGCTGATGAAAAAAAATGCAGAGATCCGGATTTTAGAAGATAAAGTTGGAAATGAGGATGCAGAGAAATTACAGCTGCAGGTAAAATTAGAAAAATTTCAGCATTTGTTTCAGTTGTTACGCGAGCAAGCAGGTGTAAGCAGCCAAGTGCTTGATGAAGTAGCTGCTTCGCTGGAAATTGATTTATCCAAATCTTAAAGGTTCATTTTATGTGGTGAAGTCTATTGAAACATGGTGATAAGTGTTGAAATATGGTTAAATACATGGTAATATATAGCTACAGGTTATATTCGCGGAAACGCGAAATCACGGGTTGAAAAAAGCTGCTGTGTAAACGGGGCTTTTTTCGCATTTATAGACCGAAATTAATAATTAAATATCTGACCGTTTAGAAAGCTGGTTGCAAAACCGGCTTTTTTCCATGCCAAGATCTTTACATATATCTCGATCATTACCCCGGAATAAATCAAATAACGCATCCGACCCGAGAAAGCTTCCAAGATGCCCAGTAATCATGCCTAGAATCAAACCTAACGGCGCTTATTTCAAATGTAATAATAACCCGGACATTTATTCCTCCTCAACGGGTCAAATCGAACAGTGAGATTACCGACTTACTAGGAGGTACAGTTTCGAAAAAACTCTTACACAACAATCGATCACAAAAAATTCTAATTTACTTACCTTTTCATTTTCTTCCAGTTAAGTTACAATTGACTTAGATGCCAAACATTGTCATATTAGGGCGAAAGACGCAAAATTAAACCTCTTTTGAGGTGTTAATTTTGCGTCTTTTTCTTTTAGGAGGAAATTATTTGAACGCTATATTGTTTGAATCTAGACAATTACAGTATAACTGAAGCCTGTATTTACTTTCTTCCATGCGAGAAAAAAACTATTTGATACTTGTCACTTCAATCTATTAGAGGGGATTTACTTTCTCTAGAACCTTCCTATGTAAATATGAGTATGAAAATCTCGGTGTAACGATAGGGAGCTGGATGTTATGAAACAAGAACATATTCAACTACAAGCTAAAATTGAAAAAACTCGCGAAGAGCTTAATCTACTTGCGATCAAATATAAATTTAACTTTCAACACAAGGAAATGCTGCAAACATCTCATGATCTGGAACAATTAATCTTACAATTTCTACAAATCAGAATGAATCTCTCACTAGACTAGTGGGCATTTAGACTATACAATAGAAGGGAGACTAGTTAAAGGTGGTGCCAAAATTGAGCAAAAAAATAAGTAATTTACTTGATAAGCACGGACCAATACTCGTTGAAAGAAAAAAACGTTTAAGTGAAACCTATAACAATGAGTATATCCTTAATTCCGAAATGGAAAAGGAAATAGAAAAGGTAACCAAATTAATATTTAATTTTAAATTATCCGATCTCAATCGAGTCAGAACCAACATCGCTGATGAGCGCATTACATTATCTGAAGAGGTGTTGTCCGATAAACGAAAAGGCATGGAAATCGACTCCGAAACAGAATTAGCCGAGAAGATCATAAAAATGAAGCTCGATATTGTGACTAAAGCAATTGAAGACAAACGTGAATACCACAAAAAATTTACTCACCCAGTGGAAAGAAATATTATTGAGCATGGTGTTATGTTTAATACTGGATTACCAGCTAAAGGCTCAGCAAATTATAAAAAAATCCGAACTGAAGATGGTATTATCGAATTCGAGAAAAATGGTTTTCGAAAATTATTTTACCGAAACCGATATGGGAACCTTTTGTCCACCTATGACACCAAGATGTTTATAAGTCTTCTTAAGCTGTGGAACGATAAAGGGAAAAATCAAAGTTTTAAGGTTACTTACCGGGAACTATTAACTGCTTCACAATCTGATCTCAATTCAGGAGAATATCCTTTAATTACAGAAAGTTTACAAACCCTAGCACGAACAGAAATCATTATGGAGGAATACTTCGACCCTAACCGGAAAACCTTCACTAAAACACATATTCATCATCCGATTCAAGATGCTGTTATCGATCCTAAAAATCTTACAGCGACAATAGAGCTAAGCAACTACATTCACGATAGTCTAGCTGCTGGCCACTATATAACCATTAACATGGCTTTATTTAATGACTTAGCTAATGATACATCCAAAAATCTTTATATCGATGTAATCAGTAAGCTTCCCGAAAACGTAAGGGTAATTGAAATCGATACATTAATTGAACATTTAGGGATACGAGCGAATACTCATTACAAAGCAACCAGATTATTACTCGATGCATTCGATGAGCTCGTTGATTTTAATGTAATCGAATCATATACCGTTATTAAAGAAGGCAGGACAAACAGATCTATTTGCTTTGTTCCTACTGAGTTACAATACCGACAACATACAGAGGGAATTCCCCTTTTATCAATCGTTTAAAAAAAAGCCTCTAAAAAAGGCTTTTTTTTAATTTTTTATTTAAATAAACAGCCTTTGTACTATTCTTCTCTATCCTTTCTACTATTTCAAAAAAGCCTTTGTACTATTGTTATCCTTTATACTATTCCATACTAGCCTTTATACTATTTACTTCTATCCTTTGTACTATTAAAATCCTTTGTACTATTCATTACTAGCCTTTATACTATTTACTTCTATCCTTTGTACTATTCATTACTAGCCTTTATACTATTTAATCCTTTGTACTATTGATATATAGCCTTTGTACTATTCATTTCGGGCCTTTATACTATTCAAACCTAGCCTTTATACTATGATTGCCTAAATTTACATGTCATGATAATGTCGAAAGAGCGAGAAAGAAGTATCTTTATTGCATGAAAAAAAGCCCCATACCACTGGAGCTTTCATTTGAACAATGTGTTTCACTACTTCGCTCACTTTATACAGAGATCCTACGGTCCCCACCAAGAATCTCAAAATCACACGCCTCAAATTTCCAAAAAAATGGAGATATGAAGGTCTGCTTTTGTTTTGCCAATAAACTAATTATAGCCTGATTCCATTGAAATTTCAAGATTACTACATATAAATTTTACGAAGAAAGGAGGTGAATTTTTGGTGCCTTACATACGGAAGAGCAGTGATTTATTTGTTTTAAATAATGGGAGATTGCAAACAAAACCTGTTGTTATCAGTTCCCGTTTTATGTTTGCTATGTTCAATACCATTGAAGCTGATTATGCGGATAAAGAACAAAAGTACAGGTTCCGCCAGTATCTGGGAAGTAAGGTTGGACGGTTAAAGAATCATCTAACAAAAGCGGATCTGCAGCTGGCTACCACTGTGCAAGTCTGCTTTAATGTCAGTGCAAAGTTAGAATCCAATACTAAACATCGCATCTATGGAAAACTGCAAGAACTGTTTGAAAAAGAAGCTGCTTGCAGTAAAGATCAATTCTATGCAGCCTTTGATAAGTTCGTTCAGCATGGCTTAATTGAAGTACATAAAGATGAAATTGACGGAACCGAACATTACACTCTGAATCATTACAATGAGCCTGACACTGGTGTGATCGGTCGTTTTGCCATGCTTCATCCTGTGGTCTTCACCAAAAGTTTCGCCTCCATGCCTTTGGCCAGACAAAAGCTATATTATTACGCCCAAACTAAACAAGGGGATAATGATCATGAAATGCAATGGAATCTCAAGGACGGTCTATCTGAATTTGTACATAGAACTCAGGTTAATCAGATCCGAGCTATTCTTGAAGCACTGACCAGTGAAAAAATTTACAATGGACATGCACTTTTTACTGTAGGCGATATCAAGAAAAATGTGATCGGCGGTTTTAAAGCTGTTTTTAAAGTGAATCCCGAATTCATCATAAAGTACATTCCAGGAGAGGGAGAGTTTCACGAGGTTCTTCCCGCCAAAACTGGATATCGCCGTCTTGTGAGATATATGAAATCAATACTTGCTGAGCTTGGGATCGGGGAATTTGAACTTCTCCGAGATGGTCATTGTTTTTTTCAACTGGTTCGCATGTTAAAAGATAAAAACAATTCCTATATCCGATTTGTCTTAAACAGAATCCGGGAAATCTATAATGAATATGTTTTCTTCCCTGAAAATATTCTTGATTTTATCAAGAACGAAATACAGGACAAAGCAATGACAACACTTCTGGCCATAACGAAAGAAACTGGTATCTATAACTTTCTTGTTCCATACCGCAAGGATCATCAAACCCGATTTACCCAATTTGCAGAAAGAATGACCGGCATTGACAAAACTGCTTTTCGAAAAATGTGTAAAGCAGCTGCACCCCGGTTATTCAAAGAATATGGGATTGCGCCGGCATTCGGTGCAGCATCCTATGCGAAGGTCTTTTCATTAAATAGCAAGCTAAATATAGAAGCTATCCGGAAACAGGCTTTTCATCTCCAGAAATGCCCATATTCGTATCAAACGCTCGAAGTCGAAGCTGAACGGAGACTACGGATTGAAGACCCATCATCGGTTGCACAATGGCTTAATCATGAAGTCGAAAAGCTTCCGCATTGGGAACTCGAAGCGGATCCGCCAACGAACTTCCGACTAGAGGACTTCCTCCACCTTAATTTCATACAAAATGGCCTCATCGGCTCTCTTTAAGAATCCATAATAAAGAGGGCTGTTCCCCATGCTTCCGAGTATAACCCACTCCTTATCAAATCAAACAAACACTCCAGGACAACACTATTTTTATTTCTCCAAACGGATTTTAAACAATGTAAAGAATCAGATCATGATTTGTTCTGTCCGGTATTCAACAAAAAACGGACAGTATTATCTATTGGTTTGTGGAAAAAAGAAGGCCACAGACAAAAATCACAATAAAACAGAAAGTTAGCCGTGGATAAGTGCAATAATATCTTCTTTTTTAGTAATGTAAAACGATGAAACAACAATTGTCTGTTTTATTTTGTGTTTCCTGAATACTGTCTGTTTTATTTTTAATCTATGAATGTTTTGTCTGTTTCTGTTGGAATGATTAGCTTCGTTTTCTGTTTCTTTTTATAATTTTATCCTGTAAGCCTTATCCCATAAGGAATAACGTTTTTCGTAATAGGTATAATCTTTAATAGATTTTTATTTATAAGATTAAATCTTTAACCTGAAATATTCATAGCACTTCACTAACAATGCTATAAAAGCAGTAGTGACAAGGGATCTAAGCGATTTAATGGGTCACTTAAAAAGTGAAACGAAAACATGGAAAAAGAGTCCATTCTTTGGTAGTGTTGATGGTGACCAAACACAACAAAACTACAAAGGAGACTCTTCTATGTCAAGTTTACAAGAGTACGGCATGAACTTCAACCCCCGAATGAAAGTGAATTTTGAAGGCGGCGATCTGACTTCGGACGCTGGCCTACTTCTATATAAAGAATTCGACCACAAACTTGGTCTTACTCAGACCGTTAAGCAATTACTCGTTGTACACGATCCCGTTCATCATCGGGATCATTCCAATTCAGATGTTGTGCTCCAGAAGATCTATCAGCATCTGTGTGGCTACCATACCGATGATCATGCAGATGACTTGTCTCACGAACCGTTGTTGACCGCCTTGTTAGCAAAAGAACGGCTGGCTTCTCAGCCGACAATCTCTCGCTTTAATGAAAAGGCGAATATCGCGACCGCCAAATCGTTGGAGAACATCAATGAAATGCTACAGGGCCGGGCATATGCAATCGAGACACGTGATCAGTTTGTGTTAGATTTGGATTCCTCCGGCTTTGCTACCTCAGGTAAGCAACATGGAGCGAACTATAATCATCACTACGCACAAACCGGATTCCATCCGCTGTTTTGCTTTGATGGATTGACTGGTGACTGTTTACGGGCGGAACTTCGTGCCGGCAACGTGTACACTTCCCGCCAGGTTGTACGATTTATGGGGCCTATCCTGAAACGTTATCAATTTTGGGCACCGAAGGCCTTACTTGTCTTTCGCGGGGACAGCGGCTTTGCCGTTCCGGGATTGTTTGACTTTGCCGAAACGAAGGGGCATAAATACGCGATCCGTCTGAAAGCCAATGCCCGTCTGCAATCTGCTGCACAAGAGATGGCAGACCAAGTGCTTAATCCCCAAAAGCTACATGAGAGACAAGTACACTACCGTGAAATCCAATACAAGGCGAAATCTTGGAATTGTGCGCGTCGTGTAATCGTTAAGATGGAACGGCCAGCAGGAGAGTTGATTTTTCAATTCACCTTTATTGCTACGAACATGACTTTGCAAGCACGTAACGTCATTCGCTTTTACTTTCAACGAGGTCACATGGAGAATTTCATCAAGGAAGCGAAGAACGGCTTTGCTTGCCATAAGATGAGTAGCACTGCATTCGAAACCAATGCCGTTAAATTACAATTGGCGATGTTGGCATATAACTTCAACAATTGGTTTCGCAGGTTGTGTTTACCCGAGAGACTCAAGCCAAGTCGTATGGAAACGCTGCGAACCAAACTGATTAAAATTGCGGGGAAATTGATCTATTCCGGCCGCTACTGGACATGGAAATTGTGCAGTTCCTGTATTTATCGTGAGCCATTCCTTGAAACCTTGAACAATATCCAATGCTTGCCTCGGTTCGGTTGATGGCTGGATTTGACTGACAAAATCCAAAAGTAGTACTCCGGCGTAACGGGCAAGTGCGTCCATTTCCACACCACTAAGAAGGAATGTTGCTCATTTTCTCGATAACCGCTTAAAAGATCCACTCTCTGCTATCTCTTAAACACAGATAGGAATGATATCGTGAGAATTTTTATCTTTATTTCCCCAATTCAACTAAGTAGCTTAGGGCTCCATGAATATTTCAGGTTTAATAGTATTAAAAGGGGGGAATCCAAATAATATTTAGATCCAATAAAAGAAAAAGACCTACATACTAATGTTCAATTAAGATTGAAGATCAGTGTCCATACGATTTATATCATAGACCCATTTTAATTTCTATTAGTAAATGTTGGGACAGAGAAAGAGGAATTACTCCACCGATCTAAATGAAAAGTTTGACTTATACATTAGCCGCGCGATTGAGACATATGATTCCGTTCTATCTTCATCGCTACTACTAATAACCACAAAAACAAAAGTGGTCGTTAATATCAGAAGCACATAAAAAAAATGAATCCAAATCAGCACCCTGCTTCTCATTGGATTTCCACAAAAATACAGGAAAGTGCATGGGATGAAATATGGATGCGTCCCGTTCACATTCTTGCTGAAGAACAAGTCAGTCTTGCACATGAAGAATTTGAAATGATAATAAACGATTTACTGAAAATGCCTAAGTCCACCCCGATTTTAGCAGAGGGAATCGCTCTTATTCCTGAACTTGTAGCTAAACTTTTATTGGACAAGAAAAGGGCGATATGGTTAGTGCCGAGTAAAGACTTTCAAATAAAACATTATTCAATGCGTACTTGGATTAACGATATATTACGTGATTGTCTAGACCCTGCTAAGGCGTTTAAAAACTGGATGGCTAAAGATCATATGTATGCTGAAACTGTTGTTGAGCAGGCTGATCGCAATAATTTAATGGTTATTAAAGTTGACGATGAACAATCTATTGAGGAAAACACAAAAAATATTGCCGAACATTTTGGATTAAGCTAACGAAAACAATAGCTCAATAAAATACCACAGCAGGCTACCGCAGATTTAATCACGGTAGCCTGTGCCGCTAACGGGCAGTAATGTTGAATAAAACACCAAAATCTTCACATCAACATGTGTAACTTAAAATATTTCCTGCACGTCTAATTAAAAACAGGGTGGTTTATAACTTCTGCATTGTCGACCACAGGGAGTGACAAAATTACTATGAATTTTAAAATTGGTGCAATCTTATGTGTGATATTTCTTGCTTTGACTTTTGGGTTTGCGTTATTTCAAGATGGTCAAAAAAAGAAGGAAAACTCGGTTGAGTTTCCCAATATTGAAAATGTTGTTTCAGCAGTAATAGATATAGGCGGACCACCAAGTCCAAATAAAGAACCAATTCAAATTGATTTGAATAATAACATGCAAAAAATAACAGTCGCCAAAATTATATATTGGCTTTCACATGCTGAATATGTAGGTTCCGCCCACAATCAATTAATATCAGATGGCGGTGGACCAAGTGAGTTTGTGATAAAAACTAAAGGCGGAAAATCAATAGGGATCACCAATGCTGTTGATTCCATTTCAATAGTAATATCAAACGGGTGGATGGCAACCGGAGTATCGGTAAGTGATCAGGTAACCATTTCATATGACAATAAAATCATGCGTTTCAAATCACCAGATTTAAAACGATGGATTGAAAGTGACATGAGTAAAATAATTGATGATCGTTTAAAAGAACCACAAAAGCAATGAAGTAAATAATATTCATTCCGACTGTTTGATTAAGCTATCGGAGAACGAGTTGAGTAGATAGAGATTTTTATGATATTATAAGAATTCAGCATAAGGACGGAAGGAAGCCTATTAGGTGGAATTCCGTCTTATTTATGTCAACAAAGAATTCGTCTTAAAATGTGCATATTGAGTCGAGGGTGATAAAAATATTACGGGGGAATAAGAGTGGCAAGAGTGAAAGTATCAAAGCGACCAACGAGGGATGAATTTGTTTTAGAGGAGATCGGAAACCAACTAACGGAAGCTAAACGGGAAAGTTCTGAAATTTTGCTGACGGTCTGGGGATGGGAGGAACCGGTACGCGGACAAATTGTGGAGATGGATTCAAGAACCGGAAAAGTCCATGTCCAGCGGTCCGAAGAGACTGTAAAAGTACCCTTTATGGATATAATGAGAGTAGATTATCCACGGGATTAGATCCGTGGTTTTTTTGACTGGACAAAATCCCATTGTTTTAAACACATAATAATGTTTAAGCTAACGGGCAGTTTAACGTAGTAGCTAAAGGTAGGATAATTAAAGGGAAACATTACGAGTTAAGCGAATTATTAAAAAAGTGATATGTGAAGTTTTACAAAATAAATGGTAGAGGGGAATTGTCGTGGTAGACCTGACAAAGAACGTACTCGAAGACATGAACAAACAGCTCGATCGAATCATAAAGAGCTTAAACCTACTTGATGATGAAATGATTTGGAAAAAAATGAAGGATTCCATGAACAGCATTGGGAACCTTTGCTTACATTTAGCAGGAAACGAGTATCAGAACCTCATAAGTGCAATCGGAAATAAACCTTTCATTCGAGAACGCTCTCGAGAATTTAATTCTGAAGGTGGCATATCGAAGGATGAATTGAGTAGTCTTCTTTTGAGAACACGGTCCGAATCGGCAAGTATATTATCAGTTTTGTCCGAGGAGGATCTAAAAAGGGAAGTCATAATTCGCTATGATTTGGAAGATTGGAACAGAATGCTTCTTGTTAACGCTTCAGAAGATGAAACCTATGAAGTGAGAGTAATCAGCCGGCTACTTGTTCAGGTTGCGGCACACTACGGATATCATGCTGGGCAAATTGTGCTACTTTCCAAATTAATGAAAGATTCGAATGAACACATAACAGGACAGTATCATTGATCATTCATTGAACTAACGGAGAACGATAGTTCAACACCAAAACGGCTGCCGCGGGGCAGCCGTCATTGCGCTAGCTATGATGAACGTGAAAAATAGTAACAGCCCTCCGTATTTGTTACAGGTCGTAGGTTGAAAATGGATAGTGAGAAAACCATTTCAGAGCTACATAGCAAAGGAGAGCTGTCATTATGCAGTCTGCCACAAAATTCATCGGTTTAGATGTTTCGAAAGAAAAAATTTCTGTTGCCATTGCGGATGCTGGGAGGGATCTTCCACGTTACTACGGTGCCATTCCCCACACGGCTGCAGCGTTGCGGAAGCTCATCAAGGAATTAGGACCGGCCAGTACGCTTTCATTTTGCTACGAAGCTGGCCCCACGGGTTACGAAACCTATCGATGGATTGAATCGATGGGGGCTAGTTGTACTGTCATCGCGCCGTCACTGATGCCGAAACGACCAGGGGATCATATCAAGAACGATCGTCGAGACGCCGAACAACTTGCTCGGCTTTTCCGGGCAGGTGAGCTGACACCAGTCTATGTACCTGCTCGGGAAGACGAAGCGCTGCGTGAGCTCGTCCGCACTCGCGAGGCTGCAAAGGAAGATGCGCACCGTGCTCGTCAGCGCGTACTCAAATTCTTGCTTCGTCACCAGATTCATCCTCCGGTTACCGTTAAACGTCGATGGACAAAAAAGTATCGCATCTGGCTCACCCAACTTACGTTTGAACATGACGCGATGCAAATCGCGTTTACCGAAATGCTTCATGCCCTTGAAGAGATTGAGCAGCGAATGGGGCGCATTGAAAAAGCGCTCCTCGATCAGGCTACAGTCGGTGCGAAGGCATCCATCATTCAGGTACTTCAATCCTTGCGCGGTGTGGCGCTCATTACGGCCATCACCATTGCCGCGGAAATCGGTTCGTTTGCGCGTTTCCGTTCGCCTGTTCAACTGATGGCGTACTTGGGATTGGTTCCTCGCGAGCATTCGTCTGGGCTGAGCACAAGACGAGGTTCCATGACCAAAGCAGGAAACAGCCATCTACGTCGAGCGTTGGTCGAATCGGCATGGAGCTACCGTCACCGTCCCGCTGTAAAAGGCGATCTTGCCGAACGACTGAAGGGATTACCTGCCGATGTACAACTGCTGTCCTGGAAGGCTCAAGAACGATTACACAAGAAATACCGCCATCTCGTTTTTGGAAAGAACAAGCATAAGAATGTCGCAATCGGTGCAGTCGCTCGAGAATTGACTGGATTCATATGGGCAGTCGCTCGCACTGTAGAAAAGCCGAACACCAACTAACACCCCTTCCGTCCCCCCAGGGGGACACGCAGGAGGCGTTGCCCCCTGCACCCCCACACTCGCCGTGTGGCGTCCCTCATCTCGGATGAGGGAATAGAAAAGTGTTGATCTGAAACTAGTCGCTTGTCAAGGAAGGCACTTGACAAGCTCACGCCCGAGCACTAGGCCCGGGAGCAAACGAAGGTTCAGGAGAGAATATGCGTTGCCCGTTTGCACTAGGTTGAAAGACCAAACGTGCGTCGCTAGCTGGCACCCGCTCTCCTTGACGAAGGCATAACATGTGGTAACCAACCCACGGATAGCAGCGTGCCGACCGTCGCTCGCATATTTGCTCCCGCGCCTAGTGCTTGGGCTAGTGCAAATACGAAGGGCTTGACAAAAATGTTCATAGCAACGGGCAGGAGAACTTAATCTCAGCGAATTAATAGTAAAAGTAACATTAAATAATTGAATTGGGTGCAACCTCGATTGGCTTTATGCCTTTCGAGGTTTTTTCTTTGGGTGGGGATACCCAGCGCCGAATGAACTCATCATTCAACCAACAATTAGCATATTTGAAACTGACCACATGCGAGTGTAACAACTCCATGTGGTTTTCATTTTGGTTAAAGAAAAATCGCCTTGGAGAACGATCAAAGAATCATTTGAATAAGACAACGAAAAAGCCCATCCTCGCGGATGAGCTTTTTTTATTTTCCCAATAACCGTCCCACCGTTCCGTTAAGACGCGGCCGGTTTGATGATGATCTTGTTAAAGTTGTTGGCGAAAAAGTGGACGAAGGCCATCGTTTCGGCCATGGCGCCCATGGCGTTGCTCGTGGACGTCAGCAGCGCGACCGTTTGCTGGCCGTTCGTGGCGTACGCGGTAAATTTGGAGTTCGCGGGCAAGCCCCGAACGTCGACGATGATTTCGTCGATGCCCGGCATTGCGCGTACCTGGGCATGTCCGGCTCCCGTCGTGCCCTGCACGTCAAGGGTGAGGTACACGTTTTTCTGATTCAGGCCTTGCGAGCTGAGCCCCGTGCTGCTGCCGGGATCGGGGCGGGCGACGTAGACGAGCGCCATCGGGGATTGCCCGATCGGCAACGTATGGATGACTTTCATCGTTTTCGTGTCGATGACGTCCATCGCGTCGGCATATTGCAATGCGACGTAAATGCGGGTGTTGTCCGGACTCGGCCAAATGCCATGCGGACCCCCGCCGGAGTTGTTGATGCGCGTCACGAGCGTCGGCGGGCCGCCGTTTGGCGAACGACGGTAAACGAGCGTCTGGTTCAAGTCGCCGACCGTAACGTACGCATAATTAATGCCGTTAACCGTGACGAAGTTCGGATGATTGGTTCGCGGCCCCGTGTCCATTACGGCTTCGACTTTGAACGTTTTGGCGTTTACGACCGTAGTCGTTTTGCCGTTGATCGGCATGCCGAGCCAAATTTCCTTGCCGTCCGGGGAAACGGCCATGTCCGAGGATCCGCCGGCGTCGGTCGGAATCGCGACGTGCTGAATGATCCGGCGTTTGGCCACGTCGACGACGTCGAGCGCGTCGGCGCGCAAGTGGTTGACATAGGCTAACTTGCCATCCGGGCTGAACAAGATTTTCGAAGGCCCGTCCTCCGATACGATGTGATCGACGACGCGATTTTGACGCCAATCGACGATTGCAATGGTGTCCATGCCGCGTTCCGCAACCCACAGTTCGCGTCCGTCGGGGGAGAAAAAGCCTTCATGCGGCGCTCTCCCCAAGTAAACGGTGCTCAAAATTTTGTTCGTGGCGGTATCGAAAACGTACACGGAGTTGGTTGTCACGTTGATGACGCAGAGGTAGCGTCCGTCGCGGGAAAACCCGAGGCCGTGAACGTTGATTTCGCCGTGATACATCGCGCCCAGAACATCCATGGTCGTGTCCATACGAACGCTGCCGAGCGGAATCGTGCCGAGCACCGTGTTCGTTTTCGGATTTACGACGGTGACCGTGTTGGAGTCTTGGTCGGCGGTGTACACGCGGTCGTTATCCGAGATGGGCTGTGCGCCCGGCAGCGCCGGGGCTTGGATCGGCGCTTTTTTCGGATAGGCGGCGGCTGAAGACGCCGCACCGAAGCTAATCGCGATCGTCAACGTGAGCGCAAATGCTTTGCGGGTGAAAATCATGCGTAAATCCCCCTACTTTTGCGGCGGTTTGTTTTTTTGAATGGGCGAATAGACTGTAGATATTGATAAGCTTTCCAAGACAGAAGCGCGTTATGCAAATATTGTTCAGTGAAAATAAAGTATTAGACCGTGAAAATTAAGTTGTAGACTGAGAAAATATAGTATTAGACTGACGATGCGTCATTAAGCTCCCATGAAAATTAAATCCGCCGAAAAACCTCAAAAAGACAATAATAAACTAGACCTAGCCAAATGATTTTTTAAAAGTGTATACAAACAGTTCTGGTCAACAGATCACAGTACAGCAGCGCGGAGGACTGGATGCCAACATTTACGGCAACCAGGACGGCAGTAAAATTCAATTTAACTCCAACAATTACCAGGCCGACTTGTACACAACATCAGGGGGTCAAAAGGAGCTTTTAATTACAAAGAAAGAGTCAAACAACACAATCACTTACATTCAAATCACAGGAAACGTCACCTCAGACGATCTCCAAACCATAGGAGACGCCTATATCGCAGCAAGGGATAGCAACTAGATTGACCACGCAATTACCAGAAATTCATTGAAATTGGCGTGCCTCACTTTGTAGTGGGGTACGCTTTTGGTCGTACTCTATCACCCAATCCACATGCACTGAAGGGGGAGTGCAAGACAAAACGCACTAATCGGAACGCATAGCACGAATGGTTAGAAAGACATCTGAACAAAATATGAAATTTTATACATACATGTACTGCTGGGCGTTGAGCTAGCAACGGGCAGGTTAGTTAAAGTAAATATTTATAGGAAGACAGTACATTTACTAATGGAACCAACCTGCCATTTTAGATTGCCTTAAAAAGAGGCGACATCGGGGTCAGCAGTATGAGATTGTTTTGGGAATAGGAATCCTTTGGTGTAAGGTGAAAATTGACCTTTTAATCGAAAAGCTTTTTCAATTTCTTCAGCAGCACGACGGGCATCTTCTACGGTACGCTTGCCAGACACCATATCGTTCATCAAGTTTAATACCAAAAAATTTGCCGCTTCTTGGTCACATTTAGCCGTAGCCTCACCAGCCGTACGGTCTGGATATAAACTACCATCAAACCGTGCTATGTCATCAAAAGATTGAACAGGGACTTTATAATCAATGGTTTGTTCTAAATAATCAAGATGCGGAGTCGGAGAGTTATGAAGGACTGTACGCTGATGAACAATCGTCCGCTTCCAAGGACCATTATTATACCAAGTAATTTTTGTCAAGCTTGCATCATTTGGTAAACCATATTTGTTGATTAACAAATAAACTGTTTCTTTTGGTTCCCCAGTCCATCTCTCCAAAATTTGATTTAAAGTCGGAGGAATGCTGGGGTGCTGACGGTAATAACCACTAAATCCATAATCCATTTAAAACACCTCCTGACATATTTTATACTAGTTATTTGTCCATAGTTACAGTGGGCAGCTTGGAAAGTAAAAAAGATTGTGAAGGGTTGTACTTAACGCTAACGAGGAACGATAGCTCAATGAAACACTACAATAGGCTACCGCGGATTCGATCACGGTAGCCTGCTACGTTAACGGGCAGTAATGCTAAAAAAACCACGGGGGTTCCTAGACCTCCCGTGGTTTACTTACTTTCGTACCGCTTCATATACAAACTTCTGCTTTCCGTTAGTGGTGTTTTTCCATAGTCGAAATCAGCAGAAACAACCACATCCGAAAAACCGATGCTTTCTAAAACGAGCTTAAATTCTTCGATGCCATACCGCGTTCCAATCAGTTGTTGAAGTAGTGAGACTGTTCGAGGTCGGGGATCAGTGCAGGTTGCACAGGCCGCCATCCCAGAAGGTCCTGAGTTGCAACGCTTGATCTCGGGATATCGAGCGCTGCAAGTGTGCTGAGGAAGCCGAAGTGGGCGTCTGCCTCTTCACGTGAAATGCTGACTACAGGCACGTTCAGGTGTTTACCGATAACACTTGCGATGTCGCGAAATGGCACCCCTTCATCTGCGACCCCATTTAGTCGTGAACCGGCGGGTGCCTTTTCTAACGCAAGGCGGTATAGATGTGCGGCGTCAAGGCGGTGCACAGCCGGCCAGCGGTTGGTTCCCTCTTCCACATAGGCTGAGAAGCCCTTCGTTTTGGCAATGTTGATCAGTCTCGGCACAAATCCTGTGTCACCCTCACCGTGTACCGAAGGACAAAGCTCTACGATCGATGTCCGCACTCCGCGCTCAGCCAGCAATAACGCTACGTTTTCCGCTGCCACTCCATTGGCGTGCGTGGTGATCACGAACGGCTTACCGGACCCTTCCAGCGCCGCTCCCATCGCTTCGACGGCGTGCAGATCTGCTGTGAGTGCCCCGGCGAAGTTCGAGAAGTCGTGATTGAATGCCAGATGAATGATGCCATCCGCAGCAGCCGCACCACTACGAAGGCTGTCGAGATCGTCGATGTCGCCGCGGTGCACTTCGGCCCCGGCCTCTTTTAGTTTCGCTGCGCTATTGTCTGAGCGCACAAGACCGACGACCTGATGACCCGCATCAATGAGTTCGCGAATGACAGCGGAACCGATGTAACCTGTTGCTCCTGTTACGAAAACACGCATCATGAAATCCCCCTTAAGCTGCTAACCATTGTTGTATAAACTATAATTACCACGCGATGGGTCCATCCTCATCTGAGAACGTTCCTGTTGGACCGTCCGCATCAATCATCGCAAGCCGGACCGCTTCACGCGCCCCTTGTTCAACACTACGAGTGCCAGCAAAATTATTGAGCGCAGTCGATGTAAAGCCTGGACATGCCGCATTGACCTTGATGTTTGTCGATTCAAGCGCAAAGGCAAAGGCAAGTGTCACCGCATGAACAGCCGATTTTGACGCCGAATAGGCCCCAAACATCGCACGATGCGAGTTTTCCGGAATGGAGTTCCAGCTAAGGGAGCCGCCGGTGCTGCCCATGTTGACGATGCGTGCTGCCGGAGCCTCACGCAAAAGTGGCAACATGGCCTGGGTGACAGCAATGACACCAAAAACATTAGTTTCATAAACCGCACGAATGTCTTCGAGCGAAGCAACGGTCAAAAGACCGCTCGCCGCGCCACTGCTCGGAAACAGATCGCCCGGTTTACCTGCGTGTGAGATGCCTGCATTGTTCACGAGTACATCGAGACGACCAAATTCTTTCCGAATACGCTCTTCTGCAGCAACGATGGAGTCCTGATCTGTAACGTCGAGCTGGAGAGCGTGCGCATCCGATCCGATGCTTTTGGAGGCAGTTTCTCCATTCTCGAGGCTGCGTGATCCGACGAGCACGGTGAAGCCGTGTTCCGCTAGATCCTTCGCAATTTGTAAACCTATTCCTTTATTGGCACCGGTGATCAAGGCTACGGGTTTGTCCTGCATGGTTGTAATCTCCTTTTTGGTATGGGATACCATCTATATATTTCCCGTTGGATGTGGGATAATGATATTAAATCACAAAAAAACGGTACTGTAAAGTTCCGGAACTAAATAGTATTGAAATATATATTTTAAAAGGAGCTGAGTTTATGAGTAAAATAAAAAAGAAAATGTCCGAGAGGGGCGAATTATCTGAGGTCGTGGCAGAAAAGCCTGCGCGAACATTAGGCCGCAAGCGAGATCACACGCGGGATGATAAAATCCTCGAGGCGGCAATCGACATCCTCGCCGATGCGAGTTTCGATGGTATGACAATGGACATGGTCGCGGCTCGAGCAAAGGCTGGGAAGGCGACGGTGTACCGCCGCTGGTCTTCCAAGGCGGAGTTAGTCCGAGACGCCTTGGCATGGATGAACCGAAATCATCTTGAGCTCGAAAGCTTGCCTGATACAGGAACCTTGCGCGAAGATCTCCTCGTGCTTTTGAAGCCGCAATCGATCACGGAAGAAGAGCGCAAATTTCGAGTCCTAGCGGGCCTAGGCTCCTTTTTGCAGCATCCGGAATTTGCCGAAGCAGGAACAGCCGGGATTTTCGAGCCATGGGTTGTCGTGAACCGCGAGCTTATGAGCCGAGCCGTCGGCCGCGGTGAAATTCCCGCTCACGCGGACATTGAGATGGCTTGCCAGGTCATTACTTCAATGGCTTCTTTTCGCGGACTCATCCAGCGCAAACCGTTCGACAAGCTTTTCTTCACAGCGCTAATCGACGGCATTCTGCTGCCTGCCCTCAAAAACCCGCAAACAGCTTCAAATATCGTGGACCGATGATGACCAGGCGCTTACCAGAAGAATCTGGCCATTTTGCCGAGTGGCCGGAAATTATATGATTATGTGGCCGGATATCCAGTTGACAAATACAAATTAAAAGTAGGGTTAATTCTTAAAATCTTAATTCTGCTCCTTTGCGTTTGTATTATGGCTTTTTATTCAATTAGTTTATGTTTTGATGTGTACGAATCACTATGCTAGTTGAATCAATCAGTCTAAACCTTCTATTAGAAGCAAACTAGAATTAATTGCTCTAATAGGAGGTTTTATTATGATTTTAAGCGAACTTTGGCGTCATTATGAAGCGGACAAGCGAATCCAAGGGTTTAGTCCAAATGGAATGGTGGATTACTCGTTCGATCCCGTATCCGGCATCGGTCATGGTTGAACAATTTTGGAATTTACTGAACCGAATTCAATTGCAAATGTTCGAAGAAATAGCGTATTAAAATTAGAAAAATAAAATAATAGACAGTGAAAATAAAGGCTCTAAACTGGCGATGCCATTGAGCTAACGGAAACGATAGTTAAATACCGAAAGGGCTGTCACGCGGCAGCCATTCGCTCAGCGAACGGGCAGTATAGCGGAATAAGCTTCCAGTATGATATAATAAATGTGTTTAAAATAGGAGGGCTTTCAATGACAATTGGTTCCCAGAAAGATATTGATGGTCTTACGGAAATCGGCAAAATCGTTGCGTTGACCATAAGTGAAATGAAACGTTGTGCGCGTATCGGAATGACTACTAAAGAATTGGATGATATCGGAGAACGGTTTTTAAATAACCGGGGGGCAGTGTCTGCTCCAAAAACAACCCGAAACTTTCCTGGCAATACGTGTATCAGCATTAATCGTGAAATTGCTCATGGAATACCGGGAAATCGAAAAATTCAGCCAGGCGACCTAATAAACATCGATGTTTCCGCTGAACTGCGGGGCTATTTTGCAGATTCGGGACACTCTTTTCAGATGCATCCATACAATTCTTCTTTAACGCGTCTCTGCAACTATACTCACAATACTATGATGAAGGTTATTTCTTCACTCAAACATGGTGTAAAACTGAACGAAATCGGCAGGATTATTCAAACCGAAGCTGAGAAAGGAGGCTATAAGGTTATAAAGAATTTGTGCAGTCACGGTATTGGGAAATCCCTACACGAGGCTCCCGAGATTCTACCTGTTTATAACAAGCACGATAAACGTGTATTGAAAGAGGGCATGGTCATTACTATTGAGCCTTTTTTATCAACAGGTGCGGATTATGTCGTTGAGCAGTCGGATGGGTGGACTTTATGTCTACCGGACAGCGGTTTTGCGGCACAACATGAGCACACCATAATTATTACAAAGAATCAACCCCTCATCTTGACTGTAGCCTAGGATATCTGAACAAAATTTGGGGGATTGCACTAACGGAAACGATAGCTCAATAAACAATTTGAAGGCTGCCGAACTAAAGATTCGGCAGCCTTCATTACGGGCAGGATAGTCCCAATATGTGGTATTATTTTAGCATAATAGGATGACGAAAAATTTAATAACAAAGGAGAACGATTAGTGAAAGGTCGTGTTTATGTAGAGCACAGGAGCACGGGATTTTTTGCAGTGCAGACCGAAGATAATGATTTCACCGTAATTGAAGCTCTGGGAGAACCACCTTCTATATTAAAGCTGCAGCAAGGGGCAAATAATGAACTTAACGGCAACCGGTCGCCACGATTCGTCGAAAAGATTGACAATGGAGATAATGGCTTTTCATCGTTAACGGGCAGTTTTCTTCAAAAAAGTGTTTATCTGAGTGAAGCATAAAAAAGCATTAATTCTATTGGTATGGTAAATTTAGTAACTGAGTTTCTGACAATTTGTTTATTAATTGAGAAATTCGGTATAGAGGTGTGCTCCGGAGCCGAAATGGTAGCAGGCGACAGCGGGTCAACTGATTTTCTAATTAACTAATGCCTAGCTCTGCACGATGGATGGATTGGCATTTTTTTCTTGAGTTGCATCGGTTCTACGGGATGCTTTGAGTTGCGTCATCTGACGTTCAAAAAATATTTTCGCATGATGTAGAAATTCATCGATCTGGATCGTCTTTATAGTGAAGACATGAAACAACCCCATTATGAAAGTTGAGAGGAGCAATAACCATGAATTACACACTGCTAATGTATGAAACGACGGAGGATTTCGCCAAACGAATCGATCCGATTCACAAGGAGGCATATGTCGCAAGCTGGACCCATTATGTCACAGCGATGCTCGATTCCGGCATTGTGGTAAGCACCGCAGGTCTCCAGTCCCCGGAGACCGCGACCACACTTAGCCGCAGGGGTGGTGAATTGCTGGTTCAGGATGGCCCGATCACCGAAACCAAGGAGCAAATTGGTGGTTTGGCCATCATCGACGTGCCAGATTTAGACACCGCATTGGAATGGGCGGCACGTTGTCCCGGCAGCTCGGTTGAGGTCCGGCCTAACTTGTATCCGATTTCGAAATGAGCGCCATGCATGCTCACCAAATGATTGAACAGACGGCCCGTGATTCCTACGGCCGTCTGGTTGCTTTTCTGGCTGTGCGCTGGCGTGACCTAGCCGCAGCGGAGGATGCGCTTGCCGACGCTTTCCTGGCCGCGCTGGAATCATGGCCTGCGACCGGAGTGCCGGATAATCCCGAGACCTGGCTGCTTACTGCTGCGCAGCGCCGACTGATCGACGGTACCCGGCATGCCCGAGTGCATGCCGGTGCGGAGCAGACTTTGATCGCAATGGCGAAAAATACGCAGCAATGGGCCGAACTCGAAGCGTCTTTTCCGGATGAACGGCTCAAGATGCTGTTTATTTGCGCCCATCCCGAAATTGATCCAGCCGTGCGTACACCGCTCATGCTCCAGTCCGTGCTTGGCCTTGACGCAGCCCGCATTGCTTCTGCCTTCGTTGTTAAGCCTGCAGCGATGGGGCAGCGCCTTACCCGCGCGAAAGCGAAACTGAAGAGCGACGACATTATATTCGACTTGCCCGGAAAGGACGAATGGCCTGAGCGCCTTGAAGCCGTGCTTGAAGCTGTCTATGCAGCCTATGGAAGCGGCTGGGATGATGTGGCCGGCGTAGATCCACGCCGGAAAGGAATGGCCGAAGAAGCGATTTTCATGGGAAGACTGATCTTACGGTTCATGCCGGGGGAACCGGAAGCGCTGGGATTGATGGCGCTTATGCTGCACTGCGAAGCACGCCGCCATGTGCGGCGCAATGAGGCAGGTGACTATGTTCCGATAACCGAACAGGATTATTCCCGTTGGTCAATCACGATGATCGAGGAAGCTGAGCATTGCCTTCGTGTTGCCGCGCAAGGGAACCGCATCGGGCGGTTCCAGCTTGAAGCGGCGATTCAATCCGTGCATTCCCAGCGTGCCTGGACTGGCCGAACGGAGTGGGAAGAGATCGCGTTGCTGTACGAGGGGCTCGTGGGTATCGCTCCAACGATCGGCGCAATCGTCGGCCGGGCGGCAGCCGTTGCTGAGGCTCGTGGGGCCGAAATCGGGATGGCGCTGCTGGAAGAAGTGCCGGCCGAAGCGGTCAAGAGCTATCAACCTTATTGGGCACTGAGCGCCCATTTGTTCAAGCGGATGCAGAGGTTCGAAGAAGCCCGTGCCGCATACAGCCGCTCCATCGGACTGTGCATGGATCCTTCCATTCGCGCGTTTCTGGAGAAGCAAGCTGGAGAATGTTAGTAGTCAGGTCTGTCGTCATGGATGATCATATCCAGGGACAGACCTTTTTTTGTTTTGTTCTCAAAATGCGAATGACTTGTTCACACAGGCTTCACGCTGGTTACGTCATCAAGTTTCATTTCAATTTTACGTTTTGTCACAGGCAAACGTATTCCCGCCAGTGCACCTATCAGTGATAGAACGCCGGAGGCGAGAATCGCCGGAACGAATCCGTCGGTGAACGATTGGGCAGAGGCGTAGTCGCCGTTTGCAGTGAAAACGATGGCGAGGATCGCGATGCCAAATAAGCTTCCGAGCTGCCGTAGCGTATTGAAAACTCCAGATGCTTTGCCGATTTCGTTCGGTGAGACTGATCCGATAACAACACTCATCGTTGACGGCTGTGCCATGGATAATCCGCACCCGCTGATGATCATCGGCGCAATGAAGGCAGTATATGCGGTGTCCGGGGCTGCGATCAGCCCGATCCAGAACATCCCGAGCGAATGCATGAAGAGCCCGCAGACAACGAGGGGCTTTTCGCCTATACGTTTGACCAGATTGCCGGCGACCGGCGCGACAACAAATACGGTTGCGGTCCAAGGCAGCATTCTCAGACCCGCGCCCATTGGGCTGTAACCCTGCGCGATTTGCAAATATTGGGCGATGAAGAACAAAGCGCTGATGAGCGATGTGTAAAGCAGAAAGCTCGCTGCATTGCCCATGGAGAAGGAACGGGAACGAAACATTCGCATGGGCAGCATGGGATTAAGGGTCCGAAACCCCCAGTCAACAAACATCAGCATGAAGATAAAGCCAAGCGCCAGCGGCAGTATGACTTCCCAGCTATACCAAGTCTCACTAGCGATTCGAATCAATCCCCAAACCAGCCTGAGTACACCGCAGGTTGCGAATAGGAGACCTCTTAAATCAAGCGCGCTATTCGGGCCATGGCTCTCTCCTATTCGACTCCATAACGTAGCAAGCAGGAAGAGTCCGATGGGGACATTAATCCAGAATATCCATTGCCATGCAACCCCCTCGGTGATCGCGCCGCCCACAACGGGTCCGGCGAGAACAGCCAGCCCAAGGATTCCGCTGAATATGCCCATCGCCTTCGCCCGCTGCTCGGGCGGGAATGCGGTGCTTAGGAGAGCGACGGACAACGGCATGATCAACGCCGCCCCAACACCCTGAATCGCCCGGAAGACGATCAGCCATCCCAAACTGTCTGCCAGAGCGCAAGCTGCGGATGCAGTAATAAACACAGCAATGCCTGCCGCAAACATTTGTCGCCTTCCGAATCGGTCACCAAGCGCCGAGGCGTTCATTAAAAGTACCGCGAAGCAGAGAATGGTTGAATGGGCTCCAACAGCAAAATGCGGATTTACAGGCCTTTTGTACGCCCTTTACAATGCCACCATAAGATGATATTCTATAAACACGACGTTAACGTCATGTTTAGGGGTGACCAATGAAAGACCGCATGCGCATAGGTGATTTAACCGAACGAGCCAGGGTAACTCACCGCACGGTTCGATATTACGAGAGTATAGGACTGATACCTTCAGATGAGCGTGAAGGCAACAGCCAGCACTACTACACAGAAGAGACGGTTGCCCGCCTCCGAAAAATTGACCAATTAAAGAAGCTTGGACTTAGTCTGGAAGAAATAAGAGACGTTATTGATTTCTATTTCATTGACCCAAGTGGTGTACAACCTAAACAGAAAGTCCTCGCTATCCTGCGGCAGCATCTCGCAGAGGCTGACCAGAAGATCGATGGGTTACAGCAATTCCGGACTGATTTACAGGCCAACATCGAACGCTTCGAGCGCTGGTTCAAGGAAAAAGAACAGCATTAATTTTTTTTGCTTCAAACATGTCGTCAACGTCATGTTTGATATAAATTTTTTGTAGGAGGGTTAAAAATTATGAATGAAACTATCGGATTCATCGGACTTGGCAATTTAGGATTACCTATGGCTACCAATCTCCTTAATGCCGGATATTCTCTCACGGTGTACAACCGAACTGCGAGTAAAGCAGCATCTCTAGTTGCTCAGGGCGCACGGCTGGCGTCCCAGCCGGTTGAGGCTGTAACGGCCGGAGGAATTATCGCAACTATTTTGTGGGATGATGCATCTGTGGAAAGCATCGTCATGAGCGATGGCTTTTTAGAGAAGCTTGGTACGGGTGGTGTTCACATCTCGATGAGCACGGTATCGCCAGATACATCAAGGAAGCTTGCAGCTCTTCACGCAGAGCATGGGAGTATCCTGGTGGAAGCGCCAATCTTCGGAGTCCCACAGGCAGCGGTCGCCCGTCAACTCTCCATCCCCATGGCGGGACCGCAGAAGGCCAAGGAATGCGTTAGACCGATTCTAGAAGCGATGGGAGGATTGAATATTTTCGACTTCGATGAAGAAGTGGGCGCAGCAAATCAAGTTAAGCTCGTGGGAAACTTCATGATTACTTCAGCCGTGTACACAATTAGAGAAGCCCTCGCGATGGTCGAGAAGAATGGGGGCGATCCCAAAGCCGTGATTGATATGCTAACCCAAACGCTGTTTAACGCTCCTATCTATAAGAGATATGGCCAGATGGTTGTCGACAAAGAGGATCATCTCTTCACACAAAACAAGATCCCGCTGAAGGATGTGGGCATCTTTAAAAAAACATCACAACACGTGGAGTCTCCCACTCCTATGTCAAGTCTATTGTACGACCTATTGAGTAGCGAGCAAGGACAAGGCTAACATCAAAAATCCGATGCGATGTTCATGTTAAGAATTGGTAGTATGGGATCGACCAGTTCGAAACCTAAGAAAAGACTGAACTAAACGGATAACGTTAGTTAGTTGAATAAAGGACTGAATTAAGGACTCTATACAAACGATGAAGGAGCTGCCGCGACAGTTATTATTTTATCATCGAAAAATGGATCTATATAGTGTATGACACCAAATACAAAGCCTTGATATATAAGGACTTTAACCGGATTATAGACATATGTACAAAATGCAGCTTTTGTGAAGTAGTTCGTTAGATAACTGAGCAAGAAGAAGCTCCAGTACCAGTTACGTTACCGCGGGTCCCCCCATCATCATAAACGCCCGAAGCAAATTTGTATGTTCCCGCTACAAAATCCTCCGCCGCCGCGTAGCGGTTTTCCTGATTTGACGCCCAGCCCTTCACCTCGGTTACTGGTCCGAACAAATAGTCAAAAAAAATCCAGCGTATGGCTTGCCAAGTCAAAAAACAGTCCTCCTCCGGCTATTTCCGGTTGAACTCTCCATGGCAATTCTTCGCCAACCAACGGTTTGCGCAGCAGGGTGGTGGTAACGAAACGGACATCGCCGATCGCCCCACTCTCCACTAATTTACGAATCTTGGCAATGTTCTCCGATAGTAAGCCACAAAAAGCGACACATTGTGCTTTTGGCATACACCGATCATTTCCTCGCATTCAGGCATAATTTAATGCCATCGGTTTTTCGACATAAACGGGCTTTCCCGCTTCTGCAGCCTGGATTGCATATTGTTTGTGAAATGCAGGAGGAGTCGCAATATAAACGGCGTCCACTTCAGAGTCGTCAATCAGATCTTTCGCATTATCGTACCATTTAGGTACGTTATGCCGCTTCGCATAATCTTCCGCCAACGCACCGTTTCTTCTCATCACGGCTACAAGCTGGGAATGCTCCGCTTTCTGGAAGCCCGGGCCGCTCTTTACTTCTGTCACATCTCCCACACCAATAATTCCCCATCGAATCATCTTCACAGAATACACTCCATTTCAACTGCAATAAAATTGTTCGGGTTGAATGCATAAAATTATTATAATCTATGATTAAGACTACCGTTTTAATTTTTGCAGCACAACCTTGCAAGGTTCTGAACAGAGCATTTGATTTATTTCCATTCCGGAAGAAAAGACTTCGTATTGTCCAACATGCGTTCGAAAAGCTCTCTAGCATCTTTGGGTGAAATATTCACCAACGGATCGCTTACGAAAGCGCGAAAAGCCTGGTCCTTGTCCCTATTAAGCGAAGCCTGTAAGATCGTTTCTTGATTCCATATATGACGCTGTACGAGACTATTGATTTCCGACGGAAGCTTCCCGGATATGATCGGTTTTACACTGTCACGGCCGAATATAGCATTCGTTTCTACTACAGCGCCAAGAGGCGTATTGCCCATTTGCCCCCGGTTCGGCAGGTTGACATTCGTTACAAGATCCCCAAGACCCAGCAATGCCTTAATCATGTCAATGCCTTCTTCGCCAGTCGGCCGTATGGCAAATTCTTCTTCCCCTTGTGCCAATCTTGCACTCTTTGCAATCAAAGCTTGCTGATTTTGCTTACGCCAATCCACCTTGGTTAAACTGAATTTCCACTCATGAACCGTTTCCGGATTTTTTAAATACCAGGAATGCGGCATGAATTCGGCCAAGTGACGGTCTCCGGCTGCTGCGATCAGCCCGAATTTGCGAAAAAGGTCAAACTTCACCCGATCCGCCGAGGCAAAATGATTGTTCATCCAGTGCCCCTCTTCAGCGCCATCAAAGCCTTCCTTGTGATAGCGGCCGACAAATTCCCGATACATCGGGAACAAATCCATTCCTTGATAAGAAGCTTGATTCAGCCAAGTAAAATGGTTAATCCCGAGTACATTCACCTTGATATCGCGCCGATTTACATTGGGAATATTCGCCATTTCTTCAAGCATGGAGGCAAGCAGTTTCTGGGTGCCGAATACTTCATGGCAGCATCCGATCGCTTTAACTTCCGGAAATACCTCATAAAGTGTACGCGTACATAATGTCATAGGATTCGTGTAGTTGATGATCCATGAGTCAGGTGCGTAGGAGCGAATGCTTTTGGCCAGCTCCACATACATCGGGATCGTACGCAATGCACGGATCGTACCGCCTGGGCCTACGGTATCCCCTACCGATTGATAGATTCCGTATTCTTCCGGTAAATGTACATCGGAATGCATCTCTTGGAAGCTTCCCGGCAGTATAGAAATGATAACGAAATCGGAGCCGGTAAGAGCTTCTTTTAACGAAGGAACTCCCTCATACTTCCACTTTCCTGCAGCTTCAGCCCGTTCAGACAGGCGATTGCCGATCACCGCATTCGTATTCGCGGCATCAACATTAAGATCATATAATTTAACGGTACCGGAAAGCTGACCTTCTTGCGCCAGGTCGCTCATCAAGCCCCAGGCCCATCCTCTCGAGCCGCCGCCGATGTAGGCAATTTGAATATCCTTAACGACATTTTGATTGGGTTTCATCAGAATCCTCCATATAGGTTTGAATGATTTATCCTTTTAAATAACAGGCATATAGCTGTCCAACCACCCCAATTGTTTAAACAGCAAGTAACGCGAGATCTTGATTACCGCCTGAATTCACGGATCCATCTGAGCTCATCCTTTTGAAAACCTCAAAACATCGCCTTTGCGGGTCTCCCATTCGATCATTGGGCCAGTAACCGGTTCGGGCTTGCGGTCATTCAAGGAAACCGTCGACCGGGACCAAAGAGGATGCATGCGCAAACGTCCGCCAGCTTCGCTGAACAATTCAACCCATTCCACATTCTCGCCGTCATAAGCAGCGCTGATCAGGAACCCGCCGACCGCCCGTAAATTGCTGAACGACGCCTTTTGTCCCTTGGGCCAGTTCGGGAACAATCGGATTTGCCCATTGTAGCTTTGCATTAAGCATTCGTTAATTACGGCCGGCAGTGCGAAATTCTCGAACCAGATGCCCATCCGGCCCATAAAATTAAAATCCGTAGCATCGTGATATCGCCCCCCGGACTGCAGCAGTTTATCTGTGCAAGTGCCGTTGGGAAGCATACAATAGTGGATCTGCCGCTTGAATTTTTGCAAGTCGAGCAGCCCAAGCCGCGCCCCCTGCAAACTGTAGAATACCAGTTCATTGCCGCCCTCATTCAAGTGATTCATATACGTGTTGCGCAGGAGCTCCCGTTCTTCGACGGAATGTATTCCGTGTTCCTCACCGGGGAATACGGTCATCAAGCTATTCGGCGTGTTATAGACGATTTGGGGATCTTCACCCTCTACGCAAACAAGAACCTCGCCATATTTCTCAGAGTTAGCGGTCGGATAGTCCGGATAATGCCGCAAAATATATTCCACCGCCTCGATGGTCTCTTTCTCCTCCAGCTCGAAGCCGAGAATGCGGCAAGCCGAGAGGTAGGCCTTGAAAACGAATTTGGCCAGAGTGAGGTCAACAAGGCAATCTTTGTTCATCTTAAAGAACGGGGTCAGTCCGTACAGTTCAGGAACTACGGTAGGGAAAATGTGGCACTTGCCATCCCCCTGGGAGTCACCGTGCGCCTCAGGCCGGGTCATATAGTCCGCCAGAAAGCGTACCGACTCTTTAATGGGGACAAACGCCCGGTGCTTCAGAAAATCACGGTCCATCGTATACAAATAGTGCCACCACAAGCTTTGTACCGTCCACGGGGTTTCACAGATTTCCCACCCCCACGTAGGAATGGGATAGGGCATCATAGTCATGTCGACGGGATATGCCGAATGTGGAAAGCAGGCGCCGCGCAAACCATAATAATCGTTGGCCCAGCTGCGGCTGATCGGCAGGATATGGTGAACCAGATCCACATAGGCCACATGCCTGTCAACATGATTACTGGAGAACGCCGCCCAGAAGGGCTGCTGAGCATTATAGTTGAAATGATAATCGCCATGCCATGAGGTCCCGATTTTCCGGTAGCTCCAATTGGCAAAAAGTCCAGGACAGGTGACCCCAGCTTTCACGGCGCATTGAAAGAAATACAAATTCCAGTACCAAATTTTCTCTAATAATTCGTCTTCCAATTCAACGGCCGAACGTCCCCAGAACTCGTCATAATGGCGGATGGATTCTTCTCTCGCCTGTTCATATTGTGCCAATTCAGGAACTGGAGGGGATGTAGGCTTCGGCAGCAAATCCGATAACAGCCCTTCCTCCAGCTGCACCACGGCAAGGAAAGGCTTGTTCTGAAGCAGATCCGCCCCCGTCAATACCTGCTCCCGGCTATCGGCGCCGGAAAAATCGCCTTTGATCCCATACGTTTCATAGTGGAGGGGATTTTCGACCATGCGGAAGGCATCCGCCGTTCGCACACTCAAACGGAAGGCCCGGTCTTGTGGATGAGGCTCCGTTCTCTGTCGAAAGTCTTCCCGGTATGGAAGAGTTTGTTCAAACATAATCAATTGTTTCTCTTCCGCAACAGCCGCTACAAATCGGGGCAGGTCCTGCGAACGCTCGGGATCAGGTATCAGCTTGATCCGGTTGAAAGGGGACGTGATCCATTCCCCCTGCCCATCAACCATCCTCAACCAAACCTGGTCGGTTTGCGGCTCGACGAAAATCTCCAGGACGGCCTGTTTACCTTCGATTAAAAAATAGACCTCGCAAATCCCGGTCGATATATCGATCTTATGGCCCAATATTTCCGCTTCGCGCCGGTCAAACCCGAGCAGCAGGGAGCCGCACGGCATCGGGCAAGGATAAGGCTTCGCGTAATTCTCACGAGCCATCCGGCAATAATCTCGGTACCATTCGTTTTCGTGCAAATGGTCGTGTTCGGGCGAGATTTCCATAATCTTTGCGAATATTTCTTGAAAGGTACCGAGCTTCTCCCGGTTTTCTTCGGCGATCCGAATGTCCCAGACGTTGTTATGGCCGAAATGAATGACTACGGCATCCGGTCGGGTCGTCACAATCGCCCCCAAGCCGCCATTGCCGAGAACCGCCCCTTCAAAAAAATCCGGGGCAGGCCTGTCGAGTGTGATGGGGTGCTGCTTGGCTCTGGATATGCTCTCCAACTGTGATCGTACGTTCATATCGAACACCCATTTCTATGTGAATTTTGTTGCTGCCCGGTCCGCTACTTCAATCCGGTGGTGGCGATCCCGTCCAGGAAGTAGCGCTGGAACGACAGGAATATGGCCATGATGGGAATTAGAGACAAGACCGACATGGCGAGCAGCGCTCCCCAGTTCGATTCGCCGGACGGGTCGAATAAGGAAAGAATCCCAAGCTGAACTGTAAACAGCCTGATATGATTCAAATAGATCATCTGGCTGAAAAAATCGTCCCACGTCCAGATAAAAGTAAAGATCGCCGTCGTGATGAGAGCAGGAACCAGAAGCGGCAGGATGATCCGGACATAAATTTGCCCCTGCCCGCAGCCGTCGATTGTAGCGCTTTCGTCGAGTTCTTTCGGAATTCCTCGGATGAATTGAACCATAAGCAGGATGAAGAACGAATCATGCGCGAGCCATTTGGGCACGACAATAGGCAAAAAAGTATTGATCCAATGGAACTGGTTATACAAGATATATTGCGGAACCAAAGTTACATGATAAGGCAGCATGATGGTAAGCAGCATCAAGCTGAACCAAAGCTTACTGAATTTGAAGTTCAAACGGGCAAAAGCAAAAGCGGCCAGCGAGCAGGTCACGAGGCTCCCCATGACGGACAGAACAGATAACTCGAACGAATTGGCGAAGAACCGGCCGAAGGAAATGCCCTGCAACCCCTTCCATCCGGACACATAATTAGCCAATGTGATTTCTTTGGGCCATAGACCGGTATCCGTGAAAATAAGGTTATTCGGTTTAAACGAACTGGTTAAGAGCCAGACAATCGGGTAAAGCATCACAAGCCCCAGCCCGATGGTCGCTAAGTGCCGAATGAAAGGCTTATAGGAAATGCCTGCATTCAAGAAGTTTTCCCCCCTTTATCCTTGCCATCCCCGTAAAAGACCCAATACTTGGAAGTGATAAATACAATAGAGGTAAATACAGCGATAATGGCGAGCATAATCCATGCCAGTGCCGAGGCATAACCCATCTCGAAAAATGAGAAGCCTTTCAGGTATAGGTACAGCGTATAAAACAAGGTCGAATTGATCGGCCCGCCACGCCCATCGCCAATCACATAACCCGGGGTGAATACTTGAAAAGAATTGATGATCCCCATTACAAGATTAAAGAAGATCACTGGAGACAGCAAAGGCAGCGTGATCCTAAAAAACTGAACCGCTTTACCCGCGCCGTCCACCTCCGAAGCCTCATACAGATCGGCAGGGATTTGCTTCAACCCGGCTAAAAAAATGACCATAGCTGAGCCGAATTGCCATACCGACAAAGCAACGATGGTATAGATGACATAGTCGGGATGGGATATCCATGCGGGACCCCGAATCCCGAACCAGCTCAAGAAATGATTGAACAAGCCGTTTCCGTCGAACATTTTTCTCCATACCACGGCAATCGCCACGCTTCCGCCGAGCAGGGAAGGTATATAGTAGACGGTGCGGTACACTCCGAGCGCTTTGATGCCTTTATTCAGGAAGATCGCGACCAGCAAGGCAAATATCAGTCGAACCGGTACGGAAATAAAAACATATTGGAACGTCAGAAGTAAGGAATGATAAAACGATGGATCGCTGGTAAAGATTTGCTGGAAATTATTTAATCCGATCCACTTCGGCGGGGTCAACAAATTGTAAGCGGAAAAAGACAGATAAAAGGAACCGAGCATCGGACCCAGCGATAGAAAGAAAAAACCGAGCAGCCAGGGCAGCAAAAATAAATAGGCCACTCGATTATGTTGGGATCTTACCGATCTCCGGAAGGTTGGCATATCCAAATCCTCCATTTACTTATTTTTGCTTAAAATTTGTTGTGTGCCCGTGAACAGTTCGTCAGCCGATTTCTTGACATCTTTCTTGCCGAAAGCAATCTGCTGGCCGGTAGTTTCGAGCAGCTTGCTGAATTCGTTATACCCGGGAATATTATAGCTGGGTTTAACCGGTTCCTTTTTGGCTGCTGCGGACACACGATCGATATAGTCATAAATCTGCTGATCGGTCGCATCGGCATTCTGTTTGAGAACATCCCTCATCTTCGAGGATACGGGAATCCCCCGGTCATTCCCTAAAATTTTGACCGCATCTGGATCGTTAACCCAGAAATTGATCAGCATAGCCGCTTCTTTGGGGTACTTCGTTTTGGCATAGGCGGAAATCCCCTGACTGGAGTCGAGGCCGAGACCGGTGCCTTTGGCACCGCGGGGAACTTGCAACAGCGCCAGCTTATCCTTGGTCGAGCCTTGCATGGCCTTCATGAGGTTGGAAGGCACAAAGCTCATCGCTGCCTTGCCGGTAACGACTAATGATTTGCTCGTATCCAGCGAAGAAGCGGACACTTGCAGCTCCGGAGTGACCAGGCCTCCGCCCTTGCTCAAGTTATCCCAATAGGCGAACCAGGCTTCGGCATCTTTAGCTTCAAACCCGAGTTTTCCGGATTCGTTATCGTACACAATCTTGCCGTTTTGCCTAAAGTAGACTTCCATCGCGTTGTAATCAGATGTGAAATTGTATGAGCCATAATAATCCTTGCCCAGCTTTTGAGATACTTCTTTGCTCACCTTCGCGTAATCGTCCCATGTCCATCCGTCTTGGGGAATCGGCATTCCGGCTTTCTTGAACAATTCCGTGTTGGCTATAATACTTCGTGCGTTTGCGCCTATGGAAACGCCGTACAGCTTCCCTTTGCTGGACGTGTAATCCAGAAGCGTCTTGTCGATATCCGCCGTATTCAGCGCATTCCCGACATAAGGATTCAGATCCAGCAATACTTCTTTATTGGCATAATCGAGAAGGTTGCTGCCCAGTGTAAACACATCGGGAGCGGTTTGTGAAGCAAGCTGCGTATTCAATTTATCGAAATACCCGGAAACGGGGGAAAACTCGCTCGTAACCTTGATGTTCGGGTATTTTTCCTCGAACTTCTTGAGCATTTGATTGGTCAGGTCGGCCCGTTTCTGATCCCCCCACCACATGACCCGTAGCTCCACTTTCTTGGCAACTGCTTCTACTTTACCTGCACTCGTCCCGGCTGCAGCCGGCGTCCCTCCCGTTCCTCCGGAGCATGCCGTTGACAAGGCGACCAATGAGCCTAATACAGGAACCAGCCAGTGTTTCTTCATATGAATTCCCCCTAGATAAGATGAGTTAACCTGCAAATTAAGCATAAGACATCCCTATCTGAGACTGAATTCTATTATTTCGGGAATCCGTCTTCACTTTTTTCGGATCTTTTCTCCCGATACTCCGAGGGGCTTATCCCATACATTCGCTTAAACTTGGTGCTGAAATAGCTGGGGTTGGAGTAACGCGTCAATTCGGCGATATCCCACAGGTTCATCGACGTTTCTTCCAGCAGCCGGATCGCTTTGGCCATGCGTACCTCAGAGAGGTATTGAATAAACGTCATTCCCAGCTTGGCCTTGAACAACTCCGAAAAGTAGGAAGTACTATAATGGTAACGTTCTGCAAGCATCTGCAGATTCAGATCGTACATATAGTTTTCATCGATAAACTGCTTGGCCGCCTGGGTGATCGTATGATCCGAATCAGTAGGCTGCGCTTGTAAATGGCTATGGATTTTACGGGCCAGCCCCATGAGGAAGCCGTTTGCTTTGCCGACCGAATTCAGTTCCCATACCAGCTCGGGCCTGACCCATAGCTTCTCATAGGATTCCAGGGAAACACCAAGCGTTTTGGAGACCGTTTCCAATATTAAATAGAGCTGGAAAATGAATTTGACAAAATGGACATGGGATTCGTTCATCAGCCTTTTCAACTCTTTGTCGATCGACTGTTCAATGGAAAGAAGATCACCTCGAATGAGCTGATTTTGCAGCACCTTGGCCATTTCATTCGACACAATGGCTTTTGTTTGCCGAGCCTCTCTATCCCCCCTGTCGACATGGTAAAGGCGAATGCTCCAAGCAAGCAAGGAAGATATATAACCTTCCCCCCATTCCCGATAGCCGATAACAGGCTCTCCTATTCCGAAGGAGGGTTCAAACAACAAATGTCGGAGGGCACATTGCTGCAGTTGGCCCATATATTTCTGCACTGCGGCAAGGTCTCCGCCAAGGATGAAATGCATCAACAAGGGATGGCTCGAATCGTGAAAAACAAGCGAATCCATCATGCTGGTTTCCGCGAACTCCCGGCACAGCAGCTCGAAGGGCAGGCGAAGCTTGTCTGGAGTTCGATCCTCCCGTCGGATCGCCTCGCTCTTGTCCCTTAACCCAACGGTGATCAATCGAACTTCTTTGCGGGTCCAATCCTCCAATTGAAATAGCTTGAAGCGGTCTAGAAAATATCGCTCGTTTTCCCAATTCTCCTTAATCACCTCCAGGATAAAGTGCTCCTTCAATTCCTTTCCATTTTGAGAGAGCTTCCAATTAACCGTCTCCTGTTGGGCTTGAAGCCTCCGTTCTTGATCCAATTCCTGAACCAGCTTCTCCAGGATCCGGGCCAACTCTCTTGGTTTGATGGGCTTTAGAAGGAAATCCTTGGCCTGATGCCGAACAGCCGCCCGTGCATATTCGAATTCATCATATCCAGTGATGACGATAATTCGAATATGCGGGAATTGTTGATGACAGGATTCCAGGAAAGAAACTCCGTCCATGATTGGCATGTTCATATCCGTGATGACGATCTGGAAATCATTTTCCTGCAGTTGCTGTAGAGCCTCTCTGCCGTTGGCGGATTCCGCTGCAACTGTCAAATGTAAGTCTTCCCATTGCACTTTCAGATGGATACTCCTTCGGATTTCAGGCTCATCATCTACGATCATCACCTTATACACGCTCTGACCCCTCCTGTGCCGGTAAAATAAGTTCGATCATCGTCCCCCGGTCGATTTCCGAGTGAACCACGAATGAGAAGCGATTTCCATAATATAAGGAGCACCGTGCCAGAACGTTGCGAAGTCCGATCTGTCGATATTCGGCGTTCAGAACTTGATCAAATTGATGCGATTTGTATTCCGCTTGGAGCTTCTGCACAACTTCTGGAGGCATTCCGATTCCGTTGTCCTGAACATGAATCCTCAGTATTTCCGCCTCCCGGCTAGTCCGTATTGTCACTTCGGCGATGTCCCTGTGAGCCAAACTGTACTTCACGGCATTCTCCACCAGTGGCTGAAGGATAAACTTGACGATTTCCAATCGCTCCAGGTCTCCCTGTTCTTTGCTTGAAATCACTAACTGCTCCCCGAAGCGGATTTGCAGAATCGACAAATAATCGCTTAAGCAGCTCAACTCGTCCCGAAGTCGGACCAAATCATGGTTGATTTTCATGGAAAACCGCATCATATCGCTAAGGGAATCGACTACACTCAGCACATCCCTGGTCCGGCTCTGCAGCGCCAAACTGCTGATCAGTTCCAAAGTGTTAAATAAGAAATGCGGATTGATCTGCATAAGCAGCGCTTTATATTCCGCCTGTTGCCTCAGCAATTTCAGCTCAAATTCATTCTTGATGTGCTGCTTTAGCTGTTGCACCATGTTTCGAAAAGCGGAGGTCACGAAGCCGATCTCGTTGCGAACACGCGGCACAGCGGGTATTCGATTCTCAGCGTTGGCGAATTCCCCTTTCTGAACATAGCGCATGGCCGATGCCAACCGGGACAGCGGCCTGGTAATGCCGTGAGATAACCACGTCGCTATGAGGATCGCCAGGATCAGCAGAATCAAGGTAAAGATCACGATGGTTGTACGCAGATTGATCAAATTGGTATACAGATCAGCTTCAGAAACGATGCTGGCCAGCATCCAATTATTGACGCTCAGCTTCTTATAGACCAGAATCTCACGACCTTTGAGATGATTCATATAAATAACACCCTGAGTGCTGTCATTCGTACGTATGGTCTCAAGAATGGGTCCGGCTTCTGATTGCAGCTTAGCATCATTTTGCGGCAATACCGGAATACCATCTTGGTTCAGCAGGAATATGCTCCCGGTTTCCCCTACATGAATTCGATTCAGAGGTTCAAGCAGAAAATTGGAATCGAGATTCACCTTGAGAACGCTTTCAGATAATCGATGATCAAACGTCCCGATCGGCATCAACAAGCTGATGACCTGTCGCGAACTTTCATACCGCTTGTCCATCTGTTCCTCGTGCGAGGATGCCCAACGGTTTCCCCGACTTCGGTAGTTTTGGTACCACGGGCTCTGCAAAAATATACCGTCCTGTACAATCTGATTCTCCGATCCAATCCGCAGGCCTTCTTTGCGGTAAATGGCTACCGAAGATACGCCCGAGTAGCTGTTCGACGTCTGGGTCAATAACTGGCTCAGCTTAATGTCGGCAAGTATTTTCTCGCCTTCCGTCAAGGACGGATTCGATTGGGCGGCGTCCCAGGTTTTCGTGACGTCGCTATTGTATACGTGGGACGATAAATCATAAACCTGCAGCAGTGCCGTTTGAATAAAAGAACCGTACTCATCCATTTTTTCCAAAGCAGAAGACTCGATATAGGAACGGATGATCGAACGGGATTCGTTAAAGATTACCCATGACATCAAGCCGAATGAAAAGATCATCAGTGCGGAAAAGACAAGAATCATCCGATTTTTCAGTGAGTAGAACATAAGATCCCCTCTGGCATGTTGTGATGAAAGCTTTAATCGAATTATTGGGCTTGCCTGATTCATGCAATTATTAAAAACATAGTCCTATTCTATTATACCTCATCTTATTCCAGTAAATAGTCTACAGATCACAAAAATATTTTTATGCACGACATATACACGATTACTTATACGAATCTTCAATAATTAAGCATCATTTATTGAAGGTTCTCCACTATATTGTTTGACCAGTCATCAATAATCTTTTGATGTTCGAAGATGAAGTCCTTTCCCTTATCTGTCAACCAAAGGCATCGTACCATTGACGAGTTATACAGTTGGGTATCGCTTCTGGTAAGTCCGTTCGAGTTTAACCCTCTTACATAAACTGAGACCGATCTTGTTGAGCAATTTAATCTTTTGATCAGGACAGGGGTTAAATATTCATAAGGGATGCCGTTGCTATATGTATAGGATAAATCTTTGATTGCCATCAGCATCGTTTATTGCTTAGAAGAAAGACGGTTCCAGAAGGCTAAAGATTCCGGCGTCATGTATTCACCTACTCCTGTTCAGATGATTGCTCAATAGGTAAAATTCGATACGTGAACACTCTGTCCCTGTTTTGGGGTACTAAGAAATTTAGCCTGCCAGTGTAGATTTATTTTTTTGACCTATTCAGAATGCCTTCATATTTATAAGGAAAAAATTATTGTTCACATCGATGACCAGAGAAATTGTACAGTAAATAGGAAGAAGACAACGGCACGTATGAGTTAATGCACTTTCTATTGAAAACTTCACCAAGGAACTTCCAGGCGAGCATGTCGCCTGAACCGTCGTTTTTAATTACGCTTTTTAACTGCATGTTTGTACCCACCTATCAATGTGAATTTTTACTTTCTTGGCAATCCCTTTTTCAAATAATATATGGCTTCTTTAGGTTTTTCACGTAAAAATATGAAGATAGTTATAGACGCCTATTGGTTCTAAAAAACGTTTTTTTTGAAAGTCTCTTTGCAGAAATATATGCCTATTCCCTGTCTTCTCTTTGCTTCTGAGTTTCGAATTTGTCGTTTGCACATGGATCGAAAAGCCATGCGATCAGCGATCGCGACAATGTCCCCCAATTTGTGTCGTTTGAGCACAATGTCCCCACATTTGTGCGTTTCGTCACGACACAAAAGTTGGGACATAAAAACAAAAAAGCTTGATTTCTCAAGCTTCTGAGCGTTCAATTATGTCCCCACCTTTGTGTCCTTAATAAAGAAGTGAAGGAATGATGATGATTTATTTTGATATTGACATTAATAAAACTATGAATGTTGCCCCACCAAATATAGCGGAAAAAAATATTGATGTGAATTGCCCTTTACTATTTTCTTTGTTTAATAAAGATTTAAAAAATAGTAATGTACTTAGTATAAACAACCCAGAAAATATACTACCTGTGATGTATATCAATTGCAATTTCCTCACCTCTTTCTAATTTTCTGCGGTGTTTTTGTAATTCTCTTATTGCTTTACTCAGCTCAAATCAAAGTCCAAGTCTTTTGCACCACAACCCGTTTACTTGAGGGGCACTGAAAAAGGCCGTGAATTTTCAACGCGAGTTGAGATTCACGGCCTTTTCATTTGATTTATTGTCTTTCTTTTATTTCTCCGAAAACTCTAATTCATCAAAACTTTGAATTACTGTCAACGGTTCATCTCTTCTAATTTTAAAATTTAACGGAATATCTGTGTTTAGTTGTTCAAATGGCAAATCTGCTATAACAACTTTGTTATCCCTAGCCTTCCATTGCTGGAAAACAGAAATTGAAATAATAAACGGAATGATAGGTTTTATTGTTCTTCTACTCCTAACAACAATTAATTCTCCAATCTCATTTCTCGCCACAATAGCATTCAATTTATCAAATAATACTCTATGTTCATCTACTATACGTTGATTCATGAGGCTTCACTCCCCTTTCGATAATTTTAGTTAGTTCTAAAGAAGATGTCAAATATTGATCAAATGAAACGACAAGTAGTTATTTACTCAACTTTCGCAGCTTAAAAATGACAAACAAGCCTTGATGTAGTTGGTAAAGCGACAATCCATTGTCCTAATTGACACAATACTTGATGGAGCAGATGCTATTTGTCAGTTATTGAAATGATATACTAAAACCAAAAGCCACATAAGACCATTTCAGTCCAAGTGGCTTTTTGCCTTATTATAAATCAAATACAATTTTAACCTCATTTTATCGCTGGCATTTCATTTTTGCTATCAATTAGAGTAGCTCTACTGGGATTCACATGATATTTCCAATATGTCACTACATCATTACCCCCAACTTTTAGTTGATAATTCTTTGTCAATGCTATTACATATTCCATCATACCAAGCTCTTCAACCTTTGTTGTAAGTTTAACTTCCACTTTACTGCCCTGTACACCGCCAACATCTTCAAACATCGTTTTTACTTGATCAGGAGAAGCAGGAAACTCAGTTTTCATCTTAAGCACTTTAGCTATAGCATCCTTTTGAGTGAACTTCAATACATCTTCTTCGCTCCATCCTTTTTGAATCCACGTTTTAAGTTCAGGTGAATTTATTCTAATTGCCTCTTTACCACTTTGAACAAGCGTTACTTGATCTCTTACTGGCTTAGATTGTACTTGGATGCCATTATCCAACTTCGTTGAAACACCATCAACAGCATCTTCAATGAGGATAAACGTATTATTACGGAGCTTTAACCGTAATTCTGTTGGATTACTACCAAATGAAACAAACTCATTCTTTGCTTCCCCAACTACTTTTGATGAATTTAACCAAGCAATAATTTTTGTTACAACTTCTTTAGATTTTGAATCATCCATTCGTAAGGGCAAGGAAAATGACCCTGCTCCCGCATGTAATGGTATTAGATCAGAAGATTCAACATCCACTAGTTTGACTAAATGTAGTTGATTGCTTGCCATGAGTGTCTTCTTACTACTTACATCATAAAAGACACCAGCTACAGCCAAAGCTACAATAATTACCCAAACCAATATGTACCTGATATTCAATATCAATTTCCCCTTTGGTAGATTGCTTTACCTATAGACGTAATCTGCCATGATTATGTTTCTTAGGATGTTATTACAATATAAGTTTTTTAGTGTGATATGTTCGCTTAGATACAATCTCACTTTTATTTACGCCAAAAAAGCCACAACCATTGCACATCCCATTCATTTTGCATATTAATCTAATGTAATTTGTATTATAAAATCGTGCCATAAAAATCTGTCATAACTTTTATAAAATGCGGGAATCTTCATGTATTGTGCGGACGCTTAGACACATATGCTGAGAGAATCGTACGGTTGGGTTAGTATCATGTTAGAAGGAAATTACTTCCTAATGTCGAAATTTGAATATGTATAAAACATTGCAGTGGAGGTTGATTTTATGACGGAACTTTCAGATAATTTGGATTTAAGTAGATGTCCACATTGTTCTGTTGCTAGTCCAAATTTAAAGAGTTTGCAATATTTCGATACAAATAATCATAATGGTACAAACAGGAGAGTATGGAGAGTTTATTTCTGTTCACGTTGTGGCGGGTTAGTTACTGCGTGGGCAATACATGGGCAATCCTACGTACGAGATGTATACCCGTCTAGCGAAAAAGTAAATGAATGGATACCATCACCTGCGCATGATTATTTACAACAAGCATTAGAGAGCATCCACGCGCCTGCGGGTGCTGTAATGTTAGCTGCAAGTTCAGTTGATGCAATGCTTAAGTTGAAAGGTTATAAGGAAGGATCTTTATATACAAGAATAGGTCAAGCATCAACAAACCATCTCATTACTAATGACATGGCAAAGTGGGCTCACGAGGTAAGACTTGATGCGAATGATCAACGACATGCAGATGATCAAGTTCAATTACCTAACACAGAAAATGCAAAGAAAGTAGTGGATTTTGCATTGGCGTTAGGAGAGATATTGTTCGTCTTACCTTCAAAAGTTCAAAGAGGTTTACAACAAGCCCAAGCGTAATGATTATATTTAATATAATCCGTAGTAACTCAGCATAATTACAATGTTATTCTATAGATGGACAAGAATGAGCGTTGACAAATGAGTTGGCGTTTTTTATTGGGTTTCTGAGTGGCATTATCATTTTTTATTTTATTCCCGAGACCAGTAAGCTTTCGCTAACTGGCTCGCTGGTTTTTAATTTCTAAACCAGACGAAAATGACAGTGAAGAATCCAAAATTGAGAATCACCATCACGGGAATAACCTCCTTTCAGGAGCTGTTTAAAATATATTCAAATTTAAAATAACTATGATACATAGAAATGCGGCTGGTTCCTTGATAATGCTATTAAAATAATCTTGAACGATGTCCTTAGCGGATTCTTCAAAGATTTTGTTGTTGTACCTCTTGTATTGGTCTGCTCGTTTTCTCTTCAACTGATTCGCAAATTGCTTTCCGCCGTCCTTATCGTCGCTGTTATCTTACCCGCTTCTTTCGTTAATGCCGCGGGGGATTATCGTTCCTTTCACCCGAACCAAATCGTCATAACGGAAAATACGCCGCTTTACGACATTGAACTTTCCAGGGATTAAATTGACCGTAACTCCTACTGGCGCCGCACTTGCACCGCAAGTCGTCACTTGTACGGGCGGTTGGAACAATGAATATTTCGCCGTTGAAACTTGGATTGGAACGAAATGGGTTTCGTCTAAAAATCGTATTTATGGGAAAACCCGACGCCTAGTCGTTTTATATACCGCGTAACCGAAACCTTGAATCTATACGACGAACCATTTAAGGACAAGAAAACGGAATTAGCGATTGCGCCGCAAGACGTCGAAACAATCGACATACAAGGTATAACGGGGGATTACGTACTAATTCATACTTGGGTCGGCGATAAGTGGATTAATATGGGTGATTCAAAGACGCCGGTTCGCGCGGTTAAACGTTGGGGTTGGGTATTGAATAAATGGATTGATATAGGCAATCTTGACGACCCAGGTAAGCCCGACCCTAATATAAACCTAGATTAAAACGAAATGATCGGCGCCCTTCGTGGCGTCTTTTTTTTGCGAAGAAGTTAGAAGTAGCTAATTTCGATCCAGGCACCTAGAATGCGTGACGGCTTCATACGTAACGCGACACAAATTTCGGGACATTATCTCTTCCAGCATTCAACTTTGATGCAGCAAGTAATAAGACCTCTTGCGGCTTTTGCTTCCTTGATGCCCGGTTGATTGCCGGGAAATTGATGGAGTTATTGAGTAAACCATGCGGTTGTACTACTCCTTAGTTGCTCAAGTTTAGAAGAAAGTTGCGAGTACCGTAATAGGCATCGTTCCACCCCATTTTCGCATAGAAACGAAGTCCATCCATTCCTTTTAAATAATAGGCGCCGATTAATCGCTCCTTGAAATCTGGAATAATAATTCCGGCTTGCTCCTGGTAGTCTTGATAAGCTTGAATCACTTCAAGACGCTCCATGTGTCTATCGAGAATTGCGAGATCCACGAGAAAATCGCCGTATGCACAATTGCCGTCAATGATACCGGTTACACGTTTGCCGTCCGATAAAATATTCCAAGGGTGAAAGTCCCCATGGATAAAGTAGCGGTGCGGTTCATTGTAGGCCGAGTAAGCCATCAAACGGCTGTAACATTCATCGAACACGTCTTTTTCCAAACAAGTCGTTTGAAACAGGTCGTACCATCTCTCCCAGAAGGTCCCCGTCTGATCCTCCGCGAATGATGCAACTAAATAGTCCTTCCAAGTTTGAAATGTTCCGTCTCCGTTTGGCCTAATCCACCCATATCCGCACGTTGATCCGAGCTTCACATGGTTCATTCGATTCAAGATCCGAATAAGCTCTGTAAGCTGGCCGCTTTGTTGCTCAGTGGAGCAATCTGCTAGATTACCGCCATCGATCCGTTCCATGATCGAGTATGCTAGAGGTCCGACTTTCCCTAGTCCAAGACATCTGGGGAACGGAATACCCTGACTATATAAGTTGAACTAGACACTTTCCTTTTCTAATTGAAAGGATTTCTACCCATCAACCGTCGAATAAGTGAAGACCACTTAATGGACGGGTGATGACGATGGAAGCAGTTAAGTTACAGGAAGTTGAGAAACGGTTAAAACAAGAAAAGAACCGTCGAATGTTCGAGCGATACCAGACAGTTCGCTTACATTTACTGGGGCATGACAAGCAGCAAATTGCCACAATCATCGGGAGGTCGGAGCGTACGGTAAGAACGTATTTACAGCAATATCACGAATCCGGTTTAGATGGATTACAGATGAATTTCTCCCCTGGTCGCCGTGAGCGAATTACTAAAGAGCAGCAAGTGAAGCTTAAGAAGACAATCATAGAATCACTTCCTCATGAGGTTGGATTTACGGCAAAATTCAACTGGACGCTTCAACTGATCGGCGAGTATATCAAACGTGAGTTTGGCGAAAGTTACTCCATCCGGGGTGTGTCCAAGTTGATGCACCGTCTTGATATGAGCTATACCAAACCAACCTATACCTTAGCGGCAGCTGACGAAGAGAAGCAAAAAGAGTTTGTCGAAACAACCTTCCCAAGGTTAAAAAAATTACGAGAATGGCGAAATTGATCATTTATTGTTTGAAGATGAAGCCATGATCCGTGATTATCAAGCTCTTCAACGCACCTGGTTTGCTAAAGGCAAACAGCGAATCATAAAAACCACAGGCAAACATCGAGGCGTAAAGCTGTTTTCTACAGTTGATTACGGCACAGGCCAAATCGTATGGCAGGAAGATGAGGAATATACAGCTGAAAAGTTTCTGGTGTTTCTGCATCGAGTCGTTGATGCTTACCCCAAAGGCAAAATAACAATGGTATTGGACAATGCTCGAGCTCACCACGCAAAATTGCTTGAACCATTTTTTAAGGAGCAGCAAGGTCGGCTTAAACTTGTTTTTCTTCCTCCGTACAGCCCAGAACTTAATATCGTCGAGGGATTATGGAAATGGTTAAAGTCGGATGTGATTAATAATGTCTTCTATCACACCGTCGTCGAAATACGAGGAAACGTACATTCCTTCATGGAACAAATCATGAAAGATCCCTTAAACATCATCGATCGTCTATGCATTAGGATGGAATCAGGGGAGCTACCGGAAAACCAATAGTTCAACTTATATAGATAGCAGATCCGAAATAAAACGCTCCGTTTCATATGCCCCCTCCATGTCACTGAATTTAATGACGTATCCTTTTCCTTCAAAGCTGAGAGAGAACACACTGCTCAAGTTACCGCCTGCCATTGGGGTTATCTCTACCACTTTTGATCCTAGATGATTCCTCAATACTCCCTCTACCTCGGTAATGTCCAAGTTTGGTTTTTCATATGCAGTCATTGTTTCACACTGTACCTCTCGTATTTGTTTTTTGAACCGGGCTTCCATCATAAAACAGGGTGCCTCAATAAGGAAATGACTTCGTTTCATACCTTTGGCTTCATACGGAGTTCGAATAAATTCGCCTGCTTGTTTTTTGCTTTATGGATTAAATTCGAAATATATGCCTATTCCCTGTCTTCTCTTTGCTTCTGAGTTTCGAATTAACCGAAAAAGCTTCTCTGTCGTTTGCACATGGATCGAAAAACCATGCGATACGGCGATCGCGACAATGTCCCCCAATTGTTTTTGAGCACAACTAAGGTGATGTTTATATGGTCACACAGCCCTTCTTCGACAGCCATTAATGGACTTTCTTAAGCAAAAATTAAGGAACGAGAATGAGAGGGATGTTTTCATGAGATAGTACTAATTTACATCAACAATGACACTATCGAAATATTTATCTCCGACAATCACATACAATCGCCATAACCCTATTGAAGGTAAGGATAAGCCGGAAGGCATATTGATTTGGATCCCGTCAACGCTTTGGCCTTCATAGTCCCTTGGTATAACCGCTGAAAATACATTAAATATTTGTCCAGTTTTCTTGCTTAAACCAATAATTTTTACCTTTTGGCCAAGCAATTCTTCTTTTTTTTCCCAAAAGAACCACAAGTGCTTATCTGCTATATTCACTTTAAATTGATTTGGTGCTGTAAATGCAAGACGCTCTTTGACTCCTTGGAGTTGATATACATATTTTTCACCATTCTGGAAGGTCACGGGATAATCGAATTCAGGACTTGCTTGCCAATTGGTCATCAATTTGTCGCTATGCCTGTAATCATCCTCCAAATATAGTTGACGCCGGCCGTCCTGATACTCATATAGGTTTACCCGTAGCCAGCTCAGCTTCGCTTCATTGAACCAAAAGCTAGCTTTTCCTTTAATCGACCCTTCTGCACCATTACCGGTCCCTTCGCCTTCCCCTTGCATCGTCCATCCGAATGAAGGCAGATTATCCTTATAAAACCGGTGTACTTCGTCCACTGTATTTTTGGGTATCAGATAGCGATTAGAGGGGGGCGATTCCGGCTGCAATCCTGGGAAAAGCGGAATATCTTTTGTTCCGGGCAACATTTGAAGTTTGCTTTGAGTCAATCTCATGTTCATCTCTTTAAAATAGGGTAATGCCGTATAGGCGGCAATAACAAATATCCCTAAAAACACCATTGTTACAAATACTTTAACAGGAAAGTTCAAAATTTTATTCTTCGGTTTCTCGACTTCTATCCTGATTCTATTACTCAAGGCCATTGAGGAATTAATCGATCGTTTAACCGGAGGTTTTTTTAATATTAGCTCCCAGTCAAGTTCATTTATTTGTTTCATAAGATTCTGATCTCCTTTCATTGGCTTCAAGAAGTAAGGCCAATCTTTTACGTGCATAATGGAGCCGTGATTTGACTGTTCCTTCAGGCAGGTTCATTATCAAGGCGGTTTCCGTTACAGAAAGTGAATGATGAATGGTTAAGACCAGCACTTCACGTAGTTTTACAGGCAGATCCAGGACCATTTTCCAGATATCCTCCGTTACGATCCGGTCCAATGCTTCCTCTTCTGCAGATGCATGAGTATTACGATCCAACACGAAGCCAACTAAGGTCACTTTACGAAAAAAGGCAGACTTTAGATAGTTATAGGCGGTATGTCGGGTGATAGAGAGCAGCCATGTCTTAACCGAACTTTCCCCACGAAAAGAATATAAATTGCGGTATACCTTGACGAAAACGTCTTGTGTAATGTCATCCGCCCGGTCGTATATCTTTGTCAGGGTGAATGCGTAATTCCACACGTCCTTTTCGTATTCCGCAATCAATTCTTGCAAAATATCTTCAGGATCTCCGCCGCCCAGAAGGAACTTCAAGTATTCTTGCGCCATCCCCATCCCCCCTCTTACCAATTAGACAATCGGTGCATAGTCCAGGTTCAAAGATTCACAATACAAAGTATTTCTTCCCTGTGCTACCGGACGGATCCGGAAGGATGCCGCCGCACGCAGTATCCGACGAAACCCAGAACAAGAAAGAAAACTGCATAGGGGTTAGTTTTTTAATACTAATAATGGAAATTCTGCAATTGATCCCAATAACCTGCTAATAAATCTAATCGGGAATGAGATATGTTGATGTCATAAAACAAAAAGCCGCATTATAAGCGACTTGTAATGGGATATTGTTCATGTCATCTGACATTTAATTTAATAATGTCCGGCGACACAAACTTTAACAATGCTATAAAGAGAGGTTAGAAATAAGCAGACGGGCTATCCTAGAACAGAAATAGTTGTTGTAGACTACACCTCGACTCCTGATCAGAAATTGAATTTTATTGCAAGAATAAATCCAGTGTTAGGATTAGGTTCAAGAATACGTGGAAGATTTGTTGAAAATGATACTAGGATCATCTTTGATGAAGCAAATGCTATTAGTCAGTTATTGAAATGATATACTAAAACCAAAAGCCACATAGACCATTTCAGTCCAAGTGGCTTATTCTTAATCAAATACAATTTTAACTTCATTTTTCTTCTGGATCGAAAGTAGGCTTGTAATTGACTATTTTCTCTTCAACCAGCTGGATATTGTTATCTACTTCTTCGCAGTCGGGAAATTCTGAAAATAACAATCAAGTGCTTTTCAACTTGTCCGATCTCCATCCCACTTTATCATGAACTAGAGCTTTGCACCACAACCCGTTTACTTGAGGGGCACTGAAAAAGGCAGTGAATTTTCAACGCGAGTTGAGATTCACTGCCTTTTCATTATTGATTTATTGTCTTTCTTTTATTTCTCCGAAAACTCTAATTCATCAAAACTTTGAATTACGGTCAACGGTTCATCTTTTCTAATTTTAAAATTTAACGGAATATCTGTGTTTAGTTGTTCAAAAGGCAAATCTGCTATAACAACTTTGTTATCCCTAGCCTTCCATTGCTGGAAAACAGAAATTGAAATAATAAACGGAATGATAGGCTTTATTGTTCTTCTACTCCTAACAACAATTAATTCTCCAATCTCATTTCTCGCCACAATAGCATTCATTTTTTCAAATAATACTCTATGTTCATCTACTATATGTTGATTCATGAGGCTTCACTCCCCTTTCGATAATATTAGTTAGTTCTAAAGAAGATGTCTATAATGCTACATATAAACTAGACAGCAAAAAAGGAGTTTCTTAGTTGTATGACGGGTCCTAGAAGAAAGTTCACCCCTGAAGAAAAAGCACGAATCGTACTGGAAATTCTGAAGGAAGAAAAATCGGCTTCACAGCTAGCAACCGAACACGGCATTCATACGAATGTCCTCAACCGATGGAAAACGGAGGCGATCCAGAACCTCTCGCAATTGTTCGTCGACGATCGGAAAGGCATCACGAAAATGAAAAATGACTACGAACAGAAGATCGATGAACTCTACGCCGAAGTTGGAAAGCTGACAACTCAATTGTCGTGGCTCAAAAAAAACTACGACGGCACAATCATATAACAGGATTTTCCTGTTCTTTGTCGAATACATAAGGGAGAAGAATTTGCTAGGAGATGACCCTTATGCTTTCGAAAAATCGCCTCGGCGCTGCTCCAAAGATTTACTTCAAACCAGAAATGAACAACTGTCCACACTGTGAATCAAAATTAGCGCGTTCCCACAACGCGTGGAAAAAGAAAATCTCTACGTTATCAGGCGTCATTCACGCATGGAGTATGGCTTACGTTTGCTCAAACGAAAACTGCACACATGCTGGTGTGATTTATAAATCAGCAGAAGCAGAAGCTTTGAGCATGAAATATTCATCTTACAGCTATGACGTTCTTTGCCTCGTCGGTGAACTGCGTTTCAAGCATCATCGCACGCGTAAAGAAATTGCGGATGCATTAAATGAGCGTGGCATTGTAACCAGTGAACGGTATGCGCAATCGCTGTATGAAAGGTATCAAACCCTTCTGGCTGCAAGTCTCGACGAACACGTCAAACAAAGCTTGGCAGAGACAACAGCACAAAATGGCGGCATTATCCTCTCGATGGACGGTGTGCAGCCCGAGAAGGGAAATGAGATGCTATACGTTATTCGCGAAGTATTCAGCGGCACCATTCTTACGGCTCAGAACATGAAGAGTGGAGCCGCTTCCGAATTACGGACGCTTATCGATCCGATTATTGAATTGGGTTATCCCATCGTAGGGATTGTAAGCGATGGACAAGTTTCCATTCGGCAAGCCTTCGAATCACTCTTGCCTGACGTGCCATATCAATACTGCCAATACCATTATCTGAAAGACATCGCCAAGTCCGTTGTAGATGCCGATCGGAAACTCAAAATGGAACTGAAAAAGAGCATGCGTGGCTTGCGGGATGTGGAGCGAAAAATTGAACAAGTCGAGAACAAAGAACCAGAAACCATCAGTAACACAGAGGCGCAAGTCGCTAAGGGTTACGTGGCAGCTGTACGCGCTTTGCTTTTAGAAGACGGTGAACCTCCACTTGAATTGCCCGGTATGATCATTTATGAACGGGCACAGGCCATCCAGGCGTCGCTTGCGCGATGCTTGACTAAAAAAAGAGCCTCATCTCCTTCAAGGTCTAGTCAGAATTTTCAGTAAACTTAACGATCTTCAGTCTGGATACGAAAGCGTGTCCCGTTGGGCCCAGCCCATTTCTCACATTGCTAAGGCATTAGAACCGGATATAGATAAGACAAATGAGACGGTTGAATGGGAAATGGCTCATGTGTTGGAATGGCTCAAGCAAACCTATACCGAAGAGGAAGATTCAACTATGGTAGATAACGTGAATCGGTACTCTCGCGGATTCTGGAAAGGTCTATTTACTTGTTACGATCATTACTACATTCCAAGAACCAACAACGACTTGGAACAATTCTTCCGTCAGACGAAAGCTTGCCACCGTCGCATTACAGGACTCCGCAACTGGAACAGCTACATTATTCGAAATGATGAGATGATCGTGCTCGTAAGCGATGCGCTCCGCCAAAAGCATGCGATAGCTCGCCTACGAACAGTGAGTTATGAAGACTACAAAGAGCGTAAAGCAAAGTGGAATAAGCGATTATTCGGGAACGTCCAACGCAGACGGTTTAACCGAGACCCCGATTCTTATCTACAAAACCTAGAAAACCAATGGGACAAAGAGTATGTTTGTTGATTGTGCCGTCGTAGAAAAAAAATCTGGCCTCTAACCTTACTCGTGAGGAGCGTGTGGAGCTCTTGGACTGGGAACACCCCGAACATGCGATTGCCGTACAGGCGGAGCTGCTAGGCCTCAATCGCTCCGGTTTGTACTACAAGTCGGTCCCTCATCCCTGGAGGAAGTTCGCCTCAAGCACCGGATTGACGAAATCTACACCCAGTATCCGTTTATGGGTTACCGAACGATTGCAACGATCCTGAATCGTGAGGGAGATGCGATCCACAAAAATACGGTAAGGATCTACATGCGAGAAATGGGTATTATGGCCATTTATCCCGGTCCCAATCTGAGCAAGCGTAATCTCCAGCATCGAACGTATCCCTATTAGCTCAGAGGGTTACAGATCACACTGCCTAACCAGGTGTGGAGCGTTGACATCATGTATATCCGGATGCAACGTGGCTGGATGTACCTGTATGCCATCATGGACTGGTATTCCCGCTACATTGTGGATTGGCAGTTGGATCAAAGCCTGGAGATCGGCTTTGTGCTAGAAACGATGAACCGCGCTTTAGGAAAGCATCGGCCATCCATTATCAACAGTGATCAAGGCAGCCATTTTACAAGCCCACAATATCTCGATCTGTTGAAAGAGAAAGATGTTCGTATTAGCATGGATGGCAAAGGACGAGCTGTAGACAATATCGTTATCGAGCGCTTCTGGCGCAGCTTGAAGTATAATGAAGTGTATCTCAATGACTACAAGAGCCCGCGAGAGATGAGGCAGGGTGTAGAACGCTATATTCATCTTCACAATCACTACTTGCCCCATCAGTCTTTGCAAAACCATAGCCCTGTTTCTGTGTTTAACCAAAGTGTCGTATTCAGACCCAAATGAGAATAAAGGAAACCAACACCTTTCTCCCGCGCCTTCGCTTGGGCTTTGTCCTCCACATGTGGACAACGCTTTGATAGGAATATTTATCATTTATTCCAATTGAACTCGTGGAAAACAATCCTACATCATGAATTTCATAACGACATTGTGAAGCATTTCACACCTTAAACTAATCTAAAAAACTGTCTTGACATCTTGTAGCACCATATTTCGCGAGCATTGACAACTCGATGCAATGCTGTGCTGGCTCAATCCCATGCGATTAAGCCGTAAAATGTCTTGATACTTGGTCATTGGGGGACCTCCCACTGTGAATTTGCGCTCCTCTTTCGAAGGCGCATTCCCCCATTGTAGCGGACAAAACTAGCGATGGCTCTCACGATTAACATCGTGGCTCTATTTCATTAACAGGGTGGCTCTCATTCATTAACTCAATGGCTCTATGGCACCGAAATATTCATGTTATTTAGCGATTCCCCAGCCGAAGCCAGTCATCCACGTTCCAAATGAATTCACCTTTCTCGCTCTTAATTGTGATTGGCAACCTCCTAATAATTTACTATTAGTTGAATTATACCATAGAAAAAGAAGCTCGTATCATCATCGAACTTAGTCGATAATTCATTGAGCTTCGAATGATGAATGGAGTTGATTAATCTGCTAAAACATCTATGAATATTCAAGTTTTATTTGATAAAACTGACAACCTAAAAAAGACCCGTTTTATCAAGGTTCTTAACAGAATTTTAATCTAATTTCTCATATTATGATCACTGTCATTAACTATATAAGAGTTATGCAAACCAAATTAGATTTAATCATTGGTAAACCCCTGTTTTTTCATACGATTTCTTATTTTCTGTAAATCTTGGTTTTTATATTGATTAGGGATCTTTGAATTGTTTAATAAATCTATGGAGGTCACTAATGTATTTATTTCTTCTGGAGTTAACAAATTTCGTTGAATTCCCCATTTTTTTATATTATACCAATAGTCTATTCCCAAATTAAAAATAAGCATTTCTGCTTCAATTCCATGCATCAACTTTTGTTCAACTTTAAATTCAGATTTCATTTGTTTTTTTTCACTATTATCAATAAGAACATTCTCAATACAATCAATTAAATCAATATCTAATGATTTTAAGCCAGACCAACATTTCTCTCTTTTACACCATTGAGTTACATTAAGCACTTCACGTTTATTATCATTAATATGATCATTTACAATCTTAGTCAATATGATGAATTGCTTATTTAAGTCATCCGAAATCGATTGCTTATTCCATATTAATTGTAAATCCAATGTTTTATTTTTAAATGATTTATTAATCAAATAAGAAAGCAATGAAATCGAATAAGTAACTATATTAGCACGATATCCGCCAGGAGTGTACCAAGATTGATTTGAAACAAGTCTCTCAACATAATCGAATAAAATTGCCAACGCTATTGATTCTTTAAAATATTCTTCATTAAAAGTATGTTCACTTTTTTCCCATTCTTCGACGATACCTCCTGCAAATTGAACAAAATTAGTTTGAATTCCCCTGCTCACAATATGAGGAAGACATTTCCAAGAATTTTGATATTTTGCTAAATCAGTTTTAGTTATCAGTTGAGATTTTGGATTTTGTAATTCAAATCTCCCTTTTTCTGATTTTGTTAGTTTCATCTGACTTTGCAAATATTGACCTCTGGCTCGTTCATAATACCAATGAGTCTCATGCTGAGCCCCATTCATAGCTGGTGCATAAACCCTTCTTGAAATTTGCTCCATCCTTATATGAAATTGATGGTTTGAAAAAAAGTCGGCTTCGCTAACTTTGTTCTGACTATTTGATGACCGAGAAATATTTGGAATAATATCAACTGCTTCATCTGCTTTTACTAAGGTGAGTTTCATTTGTACATTTATCTTTTCTAAACGTGCCTTATCTTTATATCTAGCTGAAGATATAGATGCAGTTGTTTGACCCCCGTTTACAATTTGAAAGTCCTTTGCAAATTTTAAATATTTTCCATCATTGCCATCTTCGATAATAAGATCTGTAGCAGTAGCAGATATACCATTATTATATGCAAAAAACATCTCGGGCTCATGTAATATCGTTTGTCTAATCCTTTTGTTTACAGCTACTTTAGTGCTTAAAAATGAACGTACATTACCCTCCAATAAGTGGGAACCATATTTATCGTAAATGTCAGCTAATATATCGCCAGGTATCACACATAAAAAAGACCTATAATTACTCGTGTCCGAGAAACTTGCTTCAATACAAGGAATACCATTTTTATTAAATTCTTCAAAGTTTATTTCATTTCCATTTATCCCCTCATTTGAACTTAATACCCTAAACAATCTTGTGATATCCCATATATGATATTCAATTTGAATCCCATCTAGATCTCCAGTAGGCAGTGATTCTACTCTTTCACTTAATAAATTATCTGTTAAAAGTAAAAATTTATACTTCCTAATATTATCTTGTTGTGATTGTAATAAATCGATCAAGTCGTAGGCTGCAGTACTAATTTCAATTTCCTGTTGTAACTTTCCGTTTAAAGCTTGGTCGATAAAAGTATTCACATTTTCAAATATCTTACTAACTTCACTCTTATTATGAATTTTTCCGAATTCACTCCCCGAGAATTCGGCAATAATAACATATAATGTAGAGTCAAATTCGTCAAATGCATAACCATCAACCTTCATTCGTTTTCCACGCTTGGTAGTTCCAACATAAAAACAAGGATAAAAATCAGGTAAAACTTCACTCTCCAAAAGTTTATTTGCAATTACTTGAACAAATGAGGAAGTTGTCCCTTCTTCGTTATTTAATGCTGTTGCCTTCACAGTCTCTAATAAATCTTTTCTATATTCTTCAAGCTCCATATTTATCATCCTTAATAAAAAATAAAATTAAATTTCCCATCTAGCTAAAGAACCAATTGTTAATTCATATGAAAGTTTACAAATAGCTGCTGGTAACTGATCTTTTTTGATTCGAGGGAAACTAATATCAACTAAATATTTTTTTGTATTTCGGCATATATAATAATTATCATTATATTCATTTCTTTCAATATATCCAAAAACAAGAATTTTTTCGTTAAATTTCCTTAAAGATTCTAAGTCATCGGATAATAAGTCTCTTACTCGAAAAATCAATTCGTTTAGATTAAAACTATATTTCTCTGAGTCTACTGATCTCTCAACAAAATAAATAACTAGTTCACCTGTCTCAATTATATCCAATTGTTCCACAGAAGAAATATGCACTGACACAGCAGATGGATCAACACATTTTATCTCATACCATTTTTCAGGAAGTATAAAATCACGATCAGCTTTATTAATACCTACCCATCCTTCTACCAATAGACCTAAGTTAGCACCCGAATAAATTGATTGCTCTAAAAAAAGCAATTCCCCAATTAGTCCTTTTAAAATAGAACCAGAAAGAAGGCCATTCTTTCCACTTTCCAATAGTTGTTGCCACTTTAAGAAACGATCAATAAAAAACGAAATTCCCTGTTTGTTATTACTTTGGTATCTTGATGATATGATAAGATCATAACTTAAATTAATAAATAATGATTCTTGGTCATCTTTAATTAGCGTAAATATAATAGCCCAGTTATTATCATTTCTTATTCTCACTTCAATATTTATTGATTTAGATTTGTATAAATGCTCAGGTTCACATACTGAAACTAATATTAATTCCTTTTGGTTATGTGAATTATGCCCTATATAGATATCTAAAGGGTGAGACCCATCAACTCGTTGATTAACTAAATTATTTTTGCGATTGTTAACATTATTCCATTTTGTTATAAAACTATCAATCGATTTCATTTTCATCATCCTCTTCATACCTCATCCTATTTTTAATTTCCGTAGGATTTAATACATATTTCACAAGTCTATCATTTATACTTTGCTCTACATTTGGAAACCCAAGTCCAAAGGCAATTAATGGATTATTATTTTTGTAATGTTTATTCCCTTCCGTATCCTCTATTTCCGTAGGTTGAATTACATGGAGAATAAGTAAAGGCCTTCTTCCAGAAATTAGATATGCGTTGTCTGAAGGATCCTTCTCGGGATATTCTATTTTGTATTCTTTAATTATTCTATCGATTTGATCTTTAGATAGTCCGTTTTTAGTTTCTCCCCCAGAACCTACTCGAACTTTTGTGCCATTAACTAAAATAGTACTCCCATCTACCTTAATATTTCTATTTATTTTATTAATCTTAATAGATTCAGGAATTTCATCAGATTTAAATTCCTCGCCTTTCCCTGATGAAATATAGATATCCCAATTTTCTAAGTGAACCGAATTTTCAATATAATCAGGTAAAGGATTTAAGTAAAATTTTAAATCTGAAGGATCAACAGAAAAATTGTTAATGAATTCTACAATTATTTCTCTTGGTACATTTGACCAGATTTGTTTTTTTAATAATTCATGTTTTGTACCATTTAAATCTAATTTATTTACTAATTTAATAAATGATTTAAAGTTAGAATTTAAAATTGCTTCATTATTAGGAAGTCTAGGCGTTTCAAGCAGTCTTCCACTAACTGAAATAAGGCAATCCACAGTTTTTGTATATTTCATCTTGTTCCTTGCTGTTACAACAAGAGACGTAGGATCATATCGAACCTTCAGACCAAAATCTTTTGGAGACATATTTAACCGATTCATTTTTTTAATTTGTTCCCTGAGTTCATTTGTTGCTGCGGTGATGCTTCTGTACCAATTAATTGCATCAAACTTCATCCATATTCGAAATAGATCCTCGTAACCTCTGCGATATCCAAACCAACGCCCCATTTGCATTAATGTATCATACATCTTCGAATTTCGATAAAAATAACTCACGACTAATCCTTCTAGGGTTAATCCCCGTGATAAACTATATCCACCTACAGCAATAACTCTTAATCCCATTTCTTTGTAGGCATTAAAATTTAAACTTGAGCTGCCCGTAAGTCTATTAACTGATCTAACTTCAATTGGACTAACAGCACTATATAAATAATCCTTCTGAATAGTTTCCCAATCTGTGCCACTTAAATTTGAAAAATTGTATTTGTTCCATATATTACATAAAAATATTAGTGAAGATTTTTTAAGAGATTCTTTTAGTTCCAACTTCCCAAAATTTTGGATATCAGAACGAACTTTTTGTAACCAAGTTTTTATATGATCAGAAAATTGATCTTGTATTGAAGTCAAGTGACTTACATTCACTAACATAGACCTATGATCGTTATGATCATTTCTAAAATCTCTAACTGCATTAACCAACAAGAAATAACCTAATGATTCTAGCATGCTTTCTGGAATCTCATCAATTATGCTATTCTTATTAAGTTTTTCAGGAAGCACATCATCACTAATTTCTACAAGTCTATCTTCATATATAGCGTCTTCTCCAAAGATAGCATTACTCCCAATATAGCTTGAAGGTGGTGAAAGAGAATAAATAAAATCATTAGGAAATAAATCATTACCTAACATATCATCCTTCGTATCGGGATTAATAAATATATTTGCAAATGGGGTAGCAGTCACTGCAAGATATGTAGATCTATTAAACCTTTCTAACAATTGTCTGATTGCTTCATTAATTGCTGTAGGATCATCTTCACCTTTTGTATTAATTGATGCGCTGTCAGCTTCATCATCAATTAAAAGCATTGGTAAATCAACAATCCCTTTATCGTCGGCATTAAACACTTTCAACCATCTGTCTAAATTCTTTAATATCGTTTTATTTTTTTTAACAACGAAAATAACAGGGTCGCTGTTGTTTTTTAAACTAAATCCAAAATTATTAAGAGTATTCGAGCTAAAATCACTATTTACTGATGTGAAGGTATTGATGAACTTCTTTTGTCCAAATCTACCAACGCCCACTGATATATTTCTACCATCTTTACCCTGGCTTAAGATACCATTGCTATCTCTTCCTACGAAATCTGAATCGAGTCTTTCTTGTGTTTGTCTACGTAAGTTCTCAAGCGTTCCTGTTAATAAGATGATAACTTTATATTTCGCATCTGCGGCTTTATTACAAATAGCTGTATAATTCACTGTTTTTCCTGATTGAACATCTCCTAGAATCAATCCTCTTCGTTTCCATGGTTTTTCACTAGAAGGATCACCTAACAAATCAATAATATCATCCGATATATCCTCTAAACTCGATATCATTTTACTATTCCACTTTTTTTCCACAAGAAGATATTCTTTAAAACGATTCCAAAAAAAGAGGTCTAGTTCAGATCTTCGATGAAAATACCATGATTGATGTTGTGTATCTTTATCGACAATAACTGTCCCTTTATCAATAGTTACATCATAATTGGAATGTAAATTTCTTATAACGCTTTTCACTACTTCATCATTGATAATTTCCTTATATTTATTTTCATAAGTTTGTTTAGCTTGTAGTACATGCTCTTTAATAGACTGTTCAGTAAGTACGACATCATCAGGTTCTAATCGTATAAATGTCATTACAAGAGTTTCTAATTTGTTAATAAGATTACTACTATGCATGGTTCACCTCTTTAAGATATTTCACAATTTTCCCTGGGAATTGAGAAAAAGGCGGTGTACTCTCTATTTTGTCAAAAAAACGTTGTCTTTCTTCTGGATTTTTACAATTTTCTAGTAACAATTCTGCAAGTTCTTTTATATCATCTGTAAGTTCATACAGTTCATTATTTTTGAATTTTTCATCATTTGTGAGATCAATGTAAAGGGAATTCAATGGGATGTTCATCTCTATCATCTTCAATAATTGATGTAAAAATTTATGATCTTTCAAATCGAGCTTTTCTTTTAGCATTTCTACCAAAGGATGATCTCTGTTTATGTCATATAGTATCCCCTCCCTTGTCTTTAATCTCGTCCAAAGATGGACAATAGAATCATCTGTTTCTTTCTTCCCTCTAAAAGTCCAAGTTCTTTTACTTCCTTCTGTTATTTGGCCAACAATTCTTGAAAGATTTTTCCTTACAATTTCTGGGGGCGTAGCTGTTGATTTACGAATATCAATTGCCCAAAGATGATCCAGTGTATTGGGAATATCCACTCTAACACGTGCCAACTTTGATAATTCATCTTTTCTTATTAATCTGAACCATGATCCCCAAATTAATAGTCGTTTGTTTCTATAAACATAGAAGCCCTGTTGTTTTGTTAATCCATCTTTCCCTCCTAACATTTTAATTTCCGCATCTGTCATTTTCGAAATATGCGGTAAAATGTATGGTTTGACTAAAATCAAATGATCACCAATGCTGATCTTTTCATCGTCCATAATTTGAGTGCTTTTATTAATTAGGAATGGGTCATGAGGTGCTAGTGGTTCATTATTAATATTCATCTTGATACTTTTCAATCCACTCTCGCCACTGATATACCGATGAAAAACCAATGATAAGTGTTCACGAACTCTATCCATTTTCTCAGAAAACGCAGCTTCAAAATCAGATTCTCCATTTCCAACACGATCAAGGTTCTGCAATATTACCAATGTACCACTGCTCTGTAATTGTAATAACTCTATTTGGGGAAATTTTAACATATCTTTTTTATCTAACACTAGCAAACTCCATTTACCACTTTTAATAACATGATCAAGATCCCAAGATCTCCCTGACAATTTTCCATTCTTTAAACTAATAACAGTCAGCTTCCTACTTTGAGACAATGACGCTGTTTTAAGTCCAAGACCAAATCTTCCCAGGTCGTCTAAATCCCGAGTTTCTAACGGATTTCCACTCCCATATCTCATAGCGTCAGTAATTTCAACAGAATTCATACCCTTTCCATTATCTAATATTGACAAATAAGGTTCCCCAAAAGGAATGAATTTAATACTTATATTCGTTGCCTTTGCCGTAATACTATTATCTAAAATATCTGCAATTGCTGCTTCTAATGAATATCCTAATGCTCGAGTAGATTCCATAAGCATTGGCGCATATGGTGGTATACTTATTTCTCGCACGTCATACCTCCTATCATTCGATTGTGTAATAACTTAACTGGAGTAAGCAGATATAATTCATAGATAATTCGTCAATCATCCTTATTTTCCTGCAAATTCCAACAAAATTCATAGACCTAATATAACTTAATTATTAGTCAAAGAAACATATGTTTGCAAATAAAAACACTGTCCTATTATTCCCAATTTTATTATTTGACAGTTAATTTGTACTTCCTTTCTGAATTCTATAAAATTAATTATAGATATATCCAATTTATTTAAAAGCTTCAGATTCTCAAAAGAATACCATTCCTGATTGGATTGAATAAAAATGACAGATAACTTATCAAGTGAAGAACGTCGTAAAAACATGAGTGCTATTCGATCTACTCATTCTAAGCTAGAAAACAGAATAAGTAGAGCACTTTGGCAAAGGGGATTCCGTTTTCGCAGAAATGTTAAAAACCTTTTAGGAAAACCAGATATAGCAATAAAAAAATATAAGATTGTTATCTTTGTTGACTCTTGCTATTGGCATGGATGCGAAATTCATGGTAGCCTGCCTAAATCTAACGAAGATTATTGGATTACCAAGCTTGAACGGAACAAACAACGTGATTTGAAAGTAACACATTATTATTTGTCTATGGGTTGGTCCATATTACGCCTTTGGGAACATCAATTCAAAAAAGATTGCTTTGAACAAACAATGGATCAACTTTGCTCGTTTATATCACAATCAAAGGACATGAAAAAGGACAGGACGTAAAAGTCCTGCCTTATTTATAAGGTTAAGTATTCTGGTGTATTTTCTTTGACTTTATTCTTAATGAGATTAGTTTCATCCAGTTCAGGGTCATAATTAAATGTCCATTTCGCTTCGACAAAGTTATATGGTACCCCAGCAAATGTCTTTAGGATTGCTTCTACTATAACTTTTACACCCTGCGGCGGAACGGCCATTCCGATTTGCTTCCTCACTGCTTCTTTGCCGCCGAGGAACTTGTAGTTATCAGGGAACGTTTGCAGTCTTGCACGTTCTCGGTTTGTTAAAGCTCTGGGAATATCATAATGATACATATGTGTCCCTCCGCCACCACTACCAGTAACTGTATATGAGGGCTTGTCAGGATGAAGTCGCTTATATATTTGACTGATCTTAGTTCCTTTTACATTAAGCCTTAGATGTTGGGGAAGTCCATCGTACCAAGCATTTTCTCCTGGTGGTATGTGTCTAAGCATTTCAATGACTTTAGCTTGATGATTAGTATATTCCTGATTTGGTGCATCGTGAGGAATGGGGCGTTCTTCAAGGGCTTGTCTAGCCGTCCTGTAATTATTAGAGTTATGTGTCGGTTCAGGCACTCTAAAACTCAGTTCTAAATCTTTTCTTATTCCAACAATGATAATTCTTTGTCTAGCTTGCGGTACACCATATTCATGAAACTTATATAGATGTGGAGTAATATTATAACCTTCCTGTTCAAGATCAGATAAAATCTTGACAAAAGCTTCTCCCTCATTGGCACTTTCAAGCCCACCAACATTCTCAGCCATGAACCAAAGTGGTTGATGAATATTCAGAACCTTAACCCCATAAGAATATAGAGGACCAAAATCGCCATTAAACCCCTTTTTCTCTCCAACGCTGCTATAGTCATTACAAGGAAAACCAAAGGAGAAGGCGTCTATTCTGGGTAATGATTCAATATCCAATTTTCTTATATCTTCTTCAATCACTGAGTCAGGATCATCTGGACATATATTATGTCTAAAAGTTTGGCAAGCAAAAGAGTCATAATCATTCGCCCATCTATGTTCAACTTTAAAAACTTCTCCTGATGGACTAATTACTTCAGCAAGCTTAGCCCCAAGTGATAAGCCGCCTGGGCCACAAAACAACTCTCCCTTATTGAATATCATGTTAACAACTCCATCTTCTAAATTTACATGTATATTAATGCGAACAATAGTTCCATTATACAACAAAGAATACAAAAATGCAGCAAATAAAAATCGAACTTATTTGAATAAGCAACATTAATTATCTTTATTCTTTTTGCGCTTAGATGTTTTAAGAGCATTAAAAGGCTTTCGAAGCTTATTCGGCTTAGTTAAATTAGTATTCCACCTCTATTAGAGAACTGTAAACATAAAGAATCTGTTACCATCTGGGAATCGTAAGTTAGGTACCCAAAAAGGTTTTCCTTCCCAACCCTTATCAATACTTCCTTCAAACCGATACATTGTCAAGGTTGGCGCAGAAGGATCAAATCGGTCCGAACTACCCGCAATTATTGAACGAAATCCTCTTTTCGTATCAGTCTCTCTTACTTCTAAGAACCCACGATTTTGGAATAACCCTTTCATATTTCTTAAACAAGTCTTGATTGCTTCATCATCCCAAGAACCTCCACCTGCTTCATCAGACGCAGTAAGATTTACTATTTGAATAAGCATATCTATAGGAACTTGCATTAGTTGTCGTGAGCCGATAAATGGCATTAGGATTTTATCAAGCGCATCTACGTTTTTGATAAACGGAGAATAAGGGAAGTACCTTACACCTGGCATATAGAAGGCAAGTGCATCAACATAAACCACACTTGTACGTGTGGCTCTGAGTAAAGAATGTGTAGTCCTTGACAATACAATTGCCTGCATCTCTGCGGGGTTCATTTTACGAGCCATAGTCCATAGCTGTTTATTAGACTCATGAACACCCTTAAAAATTTCAAGTAAAGAACTGGATACATAAAATCTCATTACATTCATGTCTTTCTTGCGATATCCATACATCCTGGAGTGTTGTAAGATCGTATCAACTTGAGGGGTCTTACTTGTTCTTCCATAGTACGTAACAAGCAATCGTTTAATAGTTACCCCTCTACCTAATCGATTTCCACCAATTAGGATATTAAAGGGAGAGCTATAAGATGCAATTTTAGAGCCTGAAATAAGAAGTTGAATACTTGTGCTATTTATACATTCAGCAATTTCCTGAACCACATCCTGAAATGATGGTGCATTAGGGTTTGTTAACTTCATGTCATCGAAGGCATCACGAAGATACTCTATAACAAGTGTACTATCCGCAGATGAAGAATTAGCCATTGCACGAGTAAGTCTTGTAACAAAACTATTTACCAACCGCTCTATCCTTTTATGAGGATCTTGCCGCTGACTTACATGACAAACACATGAAAAAGCATTCCCTTCCCCGTGAATAAGCTTTGAAGCTGCAGCTACAAAGAAAGAACATAATGCTCTTCTCAAACCAGTAGGTACTACTTCCCATGATTCTTCAACATCTAAATTATTTGATGAAAGTATGTCGTCAATTTCATTATCTGGGAATAATCTCATTGGTGATAAATGCTGTTCCGCCTCAAAAAAGGAATCACCACCTATGTAATCTTCACCAGGCTCAAAAGTAACAGTAAATTGTGGAGCAAAGTCACTTTCAGAATGTTGCAAAAATAATGACTGCGGTGTTGCTGTAACCTGAACATATACATGACTCTCGAAGTAACTTCTAATACTCACAATAGCTTCATTAACTCCGCTTAAATCATCTGTTTCATTGTTTAATAACGTATTTAAGCTAGCTTGATCTGCTTCGTCATCAAAAATAATCGGACGGATATCATCTGGACAGTGCATTTCAATGAAATCGATTAGTGATTGCAGTATATGAGTATTCTTTGTTGCCATTAATACTAAGCCGCCAGTCTGCAAAGCTGTTTGTATTCTTTCAGGATGAGCCATCATCCATTGATCCTTACCAAGAGCTTGCATTCCAGGCAAAGATTTATTTATTCTATCCAGCGTTTGATCGTAAAGCCATACGTTATCGGATGTCAAAATTATGAACAAACGAAACCCATTATCCGAAGCTAAAGCGGTAGACATAAGCATATTGTTTGTTTTACCACTTTGAATTTGTCCAAACAGCAGTCCGTGACAGCTAGGATCACTGATACTACCGACTTTTTCAATCAGCCTTATAGCATTAGTTGTTATATTATCAACTTCTGTCTGACTTAAGTCGTGTCCTAATATCCTTGAAAACCTATTTACTTTCGAACCATTTAAGATCATGATTATCTCCTTCGTGAACTAAAGTCTAGATAGAAAGTATCATCATTCATTTTATAAATAGTAATTGTACTTCGTCCATATCTTTCTAAGTCTTCAGTCTCAACTTTATTTCCTAAAGGGACACCAATTCTCTGCCTAAAATACTTACCCATGATGCTGTTATCATGATGTGTCTCAATGGCCTTATTACCATCTTGAGCAACTGTACAAATAAAGCTTTCACCATCATCAGTAATCATAGTAAAATCTACAGCTCTGTCAGGAAAAAAATCAGGTTGTTGACGATGAATCTCCATTGGGATAGGGATATATGCTTGATTCGGTTCTCTTCCATCACGTTGACCCCAATTTAGACCACTTCGACCATGTACTTGTTGATCTCTCTTTTGTGTTAATGGCAACACTACACTCGGCTTACCTCTAACAGCAGCTCCTACAGCAGAAGTATCAATATCACTAACCTCAGGTTCAAGTTGAAATTGCATATTGAAAAACTGAAATATATCTGGGTCAGTACAATCCTTTAATTCATTTGAACTAGGAAAAAGCCCCTTAACAAAGGAGACCTCCGCAGGAACCATTATCTCTTGGTAATCTCTAAAACCATGCCAAGTTAAATTTGCAGAACCTGCAAATGCTACTTCTTCGGCAGTTCTATTTTTCGACCACAGTAAAACCTTTGCGTGTATTGGTGGTGTTCCATTAAAATAACGCATTCTTAGCCTGTTTGTTGATTGAATTAAATTAATATATTCATTATGATCCCAAATAGTAATTGGTTGTTCCTTTACCATACCTAGTATTACATCTAAGTTAAGGTTTTCAAAAGTATATAATAAATGATGAACAAATGTAGATGAAGCATACCCTGTTAGGACATTTAAGTTATGACGATTCTCCTGATATGGGGATTTAATAATTTGATCATATAAATGTGGATAGTAAGGCATATTATCACTCCTAATTTATGTATATTAACTCCTTTTCGCTTAATTCCTCAATTCGGTACTAAAGCCTTATATAAGATTCGACACTTAACAACCAAATCCTTCCATCTACTATATCCGAGGCACGTCCTCTTAGAGCCTCACAGAGACATGTCTTCATTATATATGAAATTTCGATACGCTCACACCGATAATACCTATTTGTTCTTTGTAATAAGATTAAAACTTTACCGATTCATTCGATTCTCTTCATATGAAAAAAATTTCACAATAAGGGTAATGAAAAAAATTAAAAATTTGCTGCGGGCATATTGCGAAATTATTGATAACTCAGAATTTTGGATTCGCCTACCCCCTTCCCTATTGAATGCAGCGCTTTCATCAATCACCTAATGAAGGGTAAAAAGGTATCCACATATTTAGGATAGTGTCCAAGCCTTGTATTCATCTAAACAAAGAACACTCTAGGCTTTCTTGTTTGACGCCTTCTTTGAGGCAGTGAGATGAACCCCACATGAGAGGAGGTTATATTTGGATGCGGTCATTAATTTATTGATCAGGTTGGAGGCCGAATGGGAACCGATTGAGAGTACATACGCCAAACACTTGGCTGAGCATTATTCACTTTCCCATGATTATCGGGACGTAGTCTATCAGATGTTGGGGTGGCGAGAGAAACTGTGAAGGAGATTTACTTGGTTGTTAAAAGAAATCTTAACGAGGAAATAACAACTAAGCCCTATGTACGTTCCTAAAACGGAATGTGTATCTAGGGCTTTTTTGCGTTTGACAGAGATATTCAAGGGCATGTGAGATGGCGCCCAATAACTGTAAAGGAGGTGTTCAAGATATGAATCAAGATGATTGAAAGGAATCAAGTGCGAAGGCAATGAGGTAAGTCATATGGTGAGGAGGTGATACAGATGCTAAGATTATTGGAATTGCTCAATATGAAGAAGGAATTGAATGAAATTAAGAGAGTGCTGGACAGAGATGCTTGTCTGCAAACGCGGGAAGGGATGACCTATGCAAAAACATTAGTGAAGCTCGTGCTGATCGAGTTGGAGATTGAAGACATGAAAAAGGACGCTCTGGAAAGCGCCCCATGTAACATTAAGCTGATTCAATCATAACCAAATATCTATTCAAATTCAAGGGGAGTGGCTGCGGCTGCTCCTCTATTTCATTTTCTACTATACCATTGGAGGTTATTAACCGTGATAAACATGTATTCATACAAGAACCTATTAGCAATTACTCTAAACGAAAGATCAGAAAGCTATACGATTGAGGAGATCTTCAAACGATTCTCTTCTCCTCATGAGCTTTTGCAAGCTTCAGAGCAAGAACTGATGGAGATTAAAGGTATCGGTAAAGCAAAGACCCGCCAAATCTTATCAGCATTACAGCTTGCTAAAATGATCAATATGCCCAGGCAAGCACCTACAATTATAAGAATTCCTCAGGACGTTTATGATCTTTTGAGAGGAGAAATGGAGTATCTACAACATGAATTATTTAAAGTGATATTTCTCAATACCAAGAATCATATCATTGCTGTCGAGACATTATCTCAGGGCAGCCTTAATGCTAGTATAGTGCATCCAAGAGAGGTATTCCGAGCTGCGATCAAACGTTCATCTGCCAGTATTGTGTGTGCCCATAATCACCCATCTGGTCAGCCTGACCCTAGTCCAGAGGATATTCAGCTTACACATCGACTTGTTGAGGTGGGCGAGCTTATAGGAATCACAGTCCTTGACCATATTATAATCGGCCACCAAAGATTCATCAGCCTTAAGGAACTAGGATATATGTAATTAACATTATTGGGTGAGCTTAAACTTAGCTGAGGTTTCTGATTTTACTTAAAGACGGGAGCTGACGAAGTATTGGTATCCGTGTGCTTGTTCATATTATAATGGCCTTATGTGAACCACTCGTACAGACCCAACAGTAAGATTCTCTCAAGAAGGAAGGAATCGAACATGATACTTAGTGAAATAAACGCAGCACTTACTTATCTGCTAAATGATAACAACGAAAGTATTATTATTACTGATAATGACTCAGTCTATGCTGCGGATGTTATCTTCTATCTTTCGCAATTGTTTAGCTCATTAAAATGCGATTATCGTGTGCATAAAATAACGGATCAATCGTATGAGGTAGTATTATACCAATAGTAAGGTTTAGTGAGTTATCCTTAATCAATAGCTGTCTCCAATAGCCTAAGAAGCCTTCGGCTCTCTATGGGCGCTGGCTCATGTCACAGACAGCTAATCCATCATATAAAGAAAAGGGCACGGGTGCATCATTCTGCATCTGTGCCCAATCTTTTTTGTTTGAGACATTCTTATGAATCTAATAATGAATTAGGATTAAACCTACAATTAGGATTCTTTATTCGTTCAACCCCAGGAAAGCGAACACACGATCGTATAAGTTGTTGTGTAACCACCTTGACGATTCCCTCTTTTTTAGCAGATGATTCGAAGGCGCTCAAACAAACTTTAGGCATTCAGAACTTCATTCAACCATTGATCCATCGCAATCGTTAGTTCGTCTAAAGTCATGTCTTTCGGGATTCTAAAGTCCATCTTACCTAGGACACCCGTAAAGTTATAAGTTAACTGCCTACAAATCATGATTGCTGCCCGCAGTGTACAATTTTGCCAGTATGGATCAAAGCTAAGGCTGTTCGCTGTTCCTGTTAAGTGGGCCAGTTCAATTTCTTTAACTCTATTAAAGTTGGGAACATATCTAGATATTCCTTGGACAAACTCATGTTCCTGATACAAATGTTCCATTAAACTGATAGCAGCCATTCTTCCACTGACATTGCAGGCTTCGCAATACTCACGAACCCCTGGATCATTGTTACTCAGCATCCGATGGTACGCGTTCAGCCAATATATAAAGGAAGCATAGCCAAAAGCCTTCTCCAACTCAGTAAAGGGCCGCTCGCTCCTGTTGCTTTGCATTTCTCGACTAGCTCTCGTGACTTCAATTTTGATACTGTTCATCTTAGAGTCGCTGATGGCTTCTTCAGGCGCTTTACTGGTGAGTGCGTTTTGCACTTGACCTGCTGCAATTGGATCTGTATTCCTTACAGCAACTGCACTTTTATGATTTTCGCCTTTTCTCGGTACAGGAACTGTGCTCTTTAGTACTTTTGGAGAATCATCAGTTTGGGGGAGGCGACTTTGTTGTGCTGGAGCTTTCGCTTCTTCCATTGCTTTATTTTCCAAAGAAGTATCCTTAAATTCACGGGAATATGCTGGGGATACGATATCTCTGTTGATAATCTTGCTCTTTTTCGCTATCACCTCTTGAATAGCTTGTATTGCTCCATACTCTTTCTTGGTAAAAGATTCTTTAGCTAGAGCGGCCTCAAAGCTGTCATATCTAATCTTACCAACATAGATATACAGAAGAACATGCTTCTTGACGTGAAATCGTACGCGGCGATCATCAGACTCGAAATATTGATCCTTCAACATCTCCGAGAGCTTAGCTTCAAGTTGCAAGCGCTCAGTTTCTTCCTTCAAGAGTTGACCTTTTTCTACCTGTTTCCAAATGGCATAGACGACTCCAATGAGTAAGATTCCATTTGGGGCAGTACTATTTGTTGATGTGCTTGTTCTTCTGTGAGTTCGCAATGTGGGCTATTAATAACTCATCTGATATTTGTCAGCAAAGTTCCTTCGTCCCTAATTATCACCATGTAATGCTTAATATTTTGGTTTCCATGCATACCTTTTGAACTGGCATTTATAGCGTCGCACTTCCAGTCACAAAGTTTTGACTTGCAAGAACGCACCGTTACGAAGATTATTTAGTACTGCTGTGTTATTAGTTTTCGTTCTGTTGATTGATATTTAAGGTTATTCAGTTTATTGACAGTCTCTTTGCCTCCCTGATTGATTTGCCAGGCACATAGGATCAGTAATCCGAACAAAAGAATAATAAAAAAAGTAAAGTCAGCCCCTAGCTTGTTTGCCTTCTTTTGCCTTCTATATTCGTTGGTCGATTAAGATGGTTTCTACGACGGATTCGCTGACGAAGTACAGATGGATTCCGCATTGAGCTTTTTATGGGATGGATCTTGGTATGTATTTCAAACGCCATCGGTAAGCTGTGGACCAGCCGTACTTTTACAGATAGTTGGGCTCTCCTTCTTCACCTTGTGTCAAGACATCTGAATTAATGACACCTGCATACGCCACACTGGACATAGTGAAACAAGATTGCCGCTGCTGCAATCTTTTTCACACTCACCAAATTTATATATTTTGGAAAACTATATAAATCCGAAAACCGTATGCAATTGGCAAAACGTATTTTGACTAATCTAGATGAGGGCGATTTTAGTTCGCGCCCAGGGGGGGTATAAATTACTCCTATCTTAACAACTAATTTGTAGAAATATGGAAAGTCATAGGCACATTGTACTACATCGGAAGATGTATATTATTCTTTACTAATATAAAGCTAACGTTCACTTTCCTTTACACCAATTGTAAAGGTGAATTGACGATGACCGAGTTCATTAAGTTGTAGTGAGTTGCACCGACGCGGCCTGAAGACGGAATAGGTCGTAAAGGCACAGATTGATGTTAAAATCGATGATCGGCGAATACAATCTGTACACAGCACACTCACACTAACTAATTAGCTTGCTTCCTTCTATCATTTGGTAGGTATTTAATATGCGATGTTTTCCACATTTTACACACGGAAGTATGAAATAATTCTAATTAAAACTTGCTTATCCGCACCATCAATGAGTTTCACCAGATGAAACGTTATAAATTGTATTAGTTACAGAAAACATTTTATTGTGGTAGCTCCAGCTGGGGGTAGCTACTTCGTTAAAGCTTATACAGATCTGAACAACATTAAATGACTTAAGCCTTTATCGTAAACGCTACAAGGGCTTGTATGTCGTATCGTGAATAGATTACGAAATGACAAAATTGTGGTCTTAATATTGGGGCCTTCGGCTCCATTTTGGCGGGGTCGCTCCGCTTCCCGCCTAGACCCTCGGTTAAACATTAAAGACAAGGACCTCCCCTTGTCACTAAGCACATAGAGATCCTGAATCTCCCCCCAGGAACAGCACAACTATGAAGTGTTCATCAGAATGTTCGTCGCTTGAGGGATGGAAATCGATAATACTCTTCTAATTAGAACTTGATTCGGAGGTTTAGAAGTGCCAATCATTCAATTCGGTAACTCAGTAATCGAATATTCTCTAGAATACAAATCGAATAAGAAAGATGTAACGATATCTATTGAACGGAATCGTATTGAACTTCTCTTGAAACCTCTTAAGCGTCATCGTTTCTTGTTGAGCCACGCCAATCACTCCCGAACATTCGTTTGTATTTATTATATCAAACAAATGTTCGTATTTAAAGACCTTACTGAAACAACTTGATATTCAAATTCTATTAAATCGATTTAGACTTATTCCACAATCCAACTGGAGATTCCTTTATTCGACAGATTATTTCCATCATTACACATCAGCACCGACACCAACTGTCAGCAAGCGTATGTTCGCATGAAAAAACCTCCCGATGAGGGGAGGTGGGAGACCTAATCCGTTTCAATAACTCTTAATGCAGCGTTATTGCATTTATTACAGTAGCCATTTAAGAAAAGTACAGATCCATCCAAACTTATTGAAAAGTTTACTAAAGTAGTTGAGCTCGAACATTTGCCACACCAAGCATTGTTAATGATTTGATTTCGTTTAACCTCCGAAATGTTAAGCCATTTTTTCATTGCTGCATATGAAATGGTGTCCGGGAAGTCTTCTTCTTCTTCCTCATCGTGGTCTACCCATTTGAGCATGGAATAAGAGCCTTCAAGTGAATCATGGATTCCCCAGCATTCACAACCCTTTGTGTTTACAATTGCTTTCAAGTGGTCTTTATACTTTTCATACAATTCGGGTGTTTTTTCTCTATTGAGCCTTTGAATAATCTCAGCATACACGTCAGTAAAACAATCGCCCATATCTTCGAAAATATCGCCATTCTCATGGATGGACTGAACAGCGATTTCTGCAAAGCAGATCATCAACTCAAGCGGCCAATTAGTTCCTTTACCGAGAGTGTTTATGTCAGATATGGCTTGTTTAACTGTAGCTACTCGCAACTTGGGTAATCCACGGGTTGGATAAAATTCTTTACGTATCTGCTCTTTGTAATCTTCGAACAACTCAAGGATCGCTTTCTCTCCTTGAAGTCTTACAGATACAAATGCTTGCGCCTCTTTATTTGACTTACATGTGTCGGCTAAAAGTTCGATGATTTCTTCTTTCGAGAGTTCATTTAACTTTCGTTTAAGCTGAGTGGTAGTTAATAAAGAGGATTTACGTCCTGCTTGTATTTGGCTCATAAATTCTCATTCCTTCGCATATATCCTCGCTCCGAGAATTACTTTCCGCAATCATATGTCCATTTATATTTTTCTCTCTTCACTTTTTATTCTGGTAAATATGGAATCAAGCCTAGTTTAAATGCTTCTTCCTGAATTTCTCTTGGTGCGTATCGTGCATCAATAGTTAACCCATTCACCATTATCATCCATGCCATTGGATTATCATTTATTTTACTTGGCAATGTCCATTTTGGATCAAATACCCCTATCTTCATTAGATCTCTTATTTGTTTTGATTTACTGCTTCCATTACTTTCACTCACACCGAATTTATTATATAATTCTTTTGCCTTCATTGTAGGTTTTTGAGATACATCAAAAAGAAAATTGACCATCCCTATTGCATGTACTATTCCACATGCCCAAGTGTTTGCTTTCCCTTTTACGAGTGGCGATGGGCGTTTACGACATAATGCAGCATTCAACTGGCAACAAACAAACTCATATTCTTCATTCAAATTTTCCTCACAAAAGTTTTTTAGAATCTCAGTAATTTCATTGTATTTATCTTGCATTTCATTGGGAACTGTTAATGATTTACCTTTCATTCTCCAACCTCCTCTTATCCTTTATTTGCATATATCAATTCTGTGCCTTATCACGCTATTTTCCACAGCATTTTTTATACTTTTGACCGCTACCACATGAGCAAGGATCATTCCGACCTATGGTTTTAAAGTTATATATTGTTTTCGTATTTTCAACTCTCATGCCCAGCAGCTTCTGCACATCCGAAATATCCTCTACTTTATCAGGTTCTATTCCAATGACTACTTTCCAACCGTTATTCTCACACAGAGCATAAATTTCCTGTGCTCTTTCCTCCGTTGCAACTCTAACTATAGCAGGTTTCTTGTTATCTCCCAATTTTGCCATTATGACAACCCCTATCATGATGATTTGCTATCTTTTTCTTATTCGACAACAAGATAATTCAATCCTTCCGATATATCCACGCACTCCACATGTGCGGTATGCTTATTATTGACAAAATGGAAGGGGGCAATTTAAGCCCCCATTAAAAATGGATTTTTGAAATCATAATGGATGTCTATACTGCCATCCTCAGCTACTTCTACCCTTTCAATCAAGCGATGAAGCACTTCTCGAAGGATTTCCTCATCTGAGATTTCCAGTTGAGTAAAACGTTCAATCTCCAATTGAAACGCATGTATGGAGCCTTGATTTTCCTGTTCTTGGGATACAACAGATTCCAGTTCTCTTGCCCTTAATTCAAGTGCTTCCTGTTTCGTCTTCAGACCCAAATTATACATTTTGAAAATTTCATCGTCTAACGTCTTGTTTAGCAGCTTATCAACAAGCTCCATTCGATCTTTTTGCAAAAGTCTTAACTTCTTATTTACATCATTCAATTCATCTTTAGCATCCGTAATTTTCTCGTTTGCTCGTTTTAAGGTATTCTGCACCAGAGAGTCTCGATCCATTGCGTTGCTAGACAGTTGTCGCAAGTCATTTAATACTGCTTCTTTCAATTCAACGTGGTCAATGAAATGGGAAGCGCATTTCTTCCCAGTTGATCTATGGTGGGAGCCGCAGACATAGCCTTTGCGGACACGAATGTAATTCATGCCCTTACCACAATCGGCACAATAGGCTACTCTAGCGAATAACGATTTCTTCCCTCTGCCACGATATAACCGATCAGCCTTCTCTTGCCTCTTCTCTTGAACGGCTTTGAACTGTTCTCTAGTAACTAGCGGTTCATGGTGATTAGGAACGATAATCCAATCGCCCTCGTCAATCATCTTTCGTTTATTATAGCCCTTATCTTGAAGATGAATTTTATCCTTACCATCAACTTTCGAACACCCGTGGACTAGATCTCCTGTATAATGGCGATTCGAAAGCACCAACCGAACAGAAGAATCATGCCATTGTTGACCATTCTTTCTGGATGGAAGGATGCCTTTCTCGTTAAGATAATTGGCAATTGCTAGAGCGCGCAACTGTAGGTCGAATAGTCAGTTGCAAAAATGACCAATGTACTGCACCAAAATTCAGCCGCTTTAGGAAGCCATTGTCGCGTAGTTATTGAACTTGTGGCTTGTCGTTTTCGAGCCTACTCCATGAAAAAATCGAGTGTCTGCATGGTTTTACCCTTCAAACGGCAACAGACGTGTATCCACGCCGAAATATATCCTGCGGACGAAAGTTAACTCAACATTTTCGTTCGAGTTTAAAGGGACTGAACCCTGCACATGGGAAATTGCAGGGTAATGCCGCTAAACGTTTGTTACTCCTGCAACCAAGCCTGATTCCATATACAAAATTGTATGACAAAAAATGCGAAGATTCAACTGTTCACATGAGAGTAACTACTGAGGGATTGAAGCGGAGGAAGCCTGTTTTTCGCGGAACTGCAACTCATCTTCTTCGATTGAGACTGGCGAGAAGTCTTATGCAGCAAGGCTTCCTGCTCCTTGGTACAATCGATGGCGTAAGAGCCACATATAGTTTAAGTGTTCAGCTCTCGTTACTGCCTATCAGTACTTTAGTACAGTCATCAGTACATGTATTGATTTATTGCCTTCTTAAAGAGATCACCTTTATTAGAATGCCTATACAGCCCCTAGCAAAGCACCTTTTTATAGGTATTCCTATTTAATTTATTAGCGACCAAGAGAACAGCAACAAAGCAGCGTTATAGCAGCTTTTTAAGGACATGGCGCGTACCTCTATCCGAGTAAACGATACCACCATCCGATTAAAAAATGATCGCAAACAAAAATACGACCCCTCTACGAGAGCCGCATCAACTTAACATTGCTTTATTAGATTCCCGATAACGTCAGAATGCGCTATTGTCCCCCTGTAAATACACCCCAACGCCGCCGTGAGCGGCAAGGACGAACAATTGCCATACCAGAACTGTAAACGCAGCTCAGACTGACTCACCGTCCCACCAACAAGCTATACAGCGGAAGACAGAGAGCATGGGGAGGGGTTTGGAGAAACAGCGCCCCCCAAAATCTTTATAACAATTTTTGAAAAATAAAAAAGCCGAATGCGAAATGTACCCGAAACTTTATCATTATACATTGTGTGATTCAACATATTTCGACTCCAGCTGATAGTTTCTTTAACAACTGAACGAATAACTCAAAACTATTGATAACAAAAAAAATAAAGAGTAAACCGATAGGATTATGTCCTATCGATTTACTCTTGCTCTATCCAATAAAATCCATTCAGGGAAATATGGCGTTAAATCAATGCTTACTCACTACCAACACACAGCACACAACGTGAGTGGAGACTTCATATTTGAAATAAGACAAGGGTTATCCTTTAAACAGTTTATTCTACCGTTAAAGTTAAAGGATAACCCTTGTTAATCTACAATCAGTTCGTGCTGATGACCTTTACTTTACTGATTCTTCTGTGTCAACAATTTCAGCAGAACCGTTACTGCTTCTGCTCTTGTTGTATTGCCATTAGGATCGAATGCGTTTGAACCTTTACCTTCTACAAGGCCTTGTTTCTTAATTGCCGCCACTGCACCTTTCGCCCACACCGGAATGTCCTTGTCGTCTGTGAAGCCAGTTACGGCATTCGCTTCGTTAGACTGACCCAAAGCGCCCGCGAGCATCACTGCCATCTCAGCGCGTGTAATTTGTGCATCCGGACCGAAACTGCCGTCCTCATAGCCTTTAATAATCCCTGCTTTTACCGCTTGTGCGACCGCTTTTTGCGCCCAAGCTCCAATCTTCGCCGTGTCTGTGAAAGTCAGTGCCGCTGCTTCTCCTTGCGGCTTCAACTTATTCATCAGCATGACCGCAAATTCCGCAGTACTTATTTTGAATTGTTCACACCAATTTTCCTTGTCGGGTGGGAAAGTATGACAATGATGTTTTTGGGTATGCAAGTATTTGTTACCTCTTTATGTAGCTTTTATATCCTTTACACGATTCACCAGACTCTCAAACCCATCGATATCGCATGCCACCACATCGCCGTCCCGAATGACGACAGCACCCGGAGTCCCGGTAGAAATGATATCTCCCGGCAGCAGCGTCATGACTTTGGAGTGGAATGAAACCAGATACCAGGGACGAAATGTCATGTTAGAAATGACATTTCTTCGGTGAACACTGCCGTTAATTACAGTCGACACGTTTAAATTCAGCACATCGTCCACTTCATCTGGCGTCACCAGCTGAGGGCCGAAACTAAAAAATGTATTGAAGCTTTTGGAGCGGGTAAGATACCTCGGATTAATTTCCAATATATCCTCAGCCGTCATATCGATGATCGTTGTAAATCCAGCAATGACTCTTTGGGCATCCTCTTCCGATACATCTTTGCATTCCTTCCCGATAATGATGCCGAGTTCAGATTCGGCTGTTGTGCGTTTGGACTGCACGGGAATCTGGATCTCATCGCCCGGGCCTATAATCGTCGTGTCCGGTTTCATAAAGCTTGCGGGTTCGGTACTTGGTGCTTTTTCATGAAGGTCTGCAGCGTGCTCGACATAATTAAGACCGATGCCCCATATTTTTCGCGGATGGCGGTAAAGTGGTCCGTAGTTCACTTGTACAAGTGGAATCATCTCATCTGCTATTGCTGTAATATCCTTCTTCCCACCGTTTTGAAACCAGATTTTCATTTCTTCCAGCTGCCCTGTCATTAACAGTTTCAACAGCTCTGTCGACCAGGATTTATTAAACTTTGCATTTAATGTCTCCACGGGAATGACTCCGTTTTCTGTCACGACTGCGCTGGCTTCCGAACCATTAAGCTTGATAGTGGCAAAGCGCATTATTTAACCCTCTCCTTAGATAAAGTTTGATTGCTTCTCCTGAATTCCTGGATTTCCTCGAGGTATAAAGAGGGGGTGATCCATCTGACATCTGAATCACCCCTTCATATTAGGTTATTTGCATATTTTCCCTTAATTTGCATAATGCCAAAACCCGGTTCATTTCGTTATTGACGATCATGTACCCTTCGTCAACTCCCATTCCTGGCTTCGCCAAACACTGGTCGGCTCCGCATGCGATCGCGATTTGGGTCGTGATCCGCGCGGAAATTTCCGTTTCATTGCACGATCCGCCACAATAAGCTCCTACGCCATGTTGTTTGCAATACAAGATAGACTCGATAATATTATGAATGCCGCCCAGATCCGGCGACTTGATCTGAATCATATCCGCCGCTTGCTGGTCTACAAATAAATAGATATCTTCTTTGGTATTACACCATTCATCTGCAACAATTTCGGTGCGTATTGCTTTTTGCTTCAATATGGACCTTAACGATTTTAAATTTTGCCATTGCGCTTCACGGTCTCCGCAATCCATCGGACTCTCGATTCTTAATGGAAAAGGAAATGCGATCTTCTCCAGTTCGCGGAGATAGTCGGCTATTCGCTCCAGGTCATAGTCAAAAGCAAGTCCAATGGTTCCGTAAACATCAATATGTAAGACGGGTGAGTACTGTTCATTTTTTCGCAGCTGCACAATCCGGTTTTTCAACCAATGTACGTATTCGTTTAAATGTTCACCACTGCTTCCTAACTTTTCCTTCACATTATTAATTAATCCATGTGGCAGAACATCAACTTCCTTCATGATCATCTTATCCACATTTAAATACCTGTCGTCGCCGGTTTGGGCAAAGATGGGTACTTTTTTGAATGCCGTATCTATATGGTACTCTTCCCTGATTACTTCAGCCATCGTGATTTTCTTCGCTTTGGCCACGGCGTCTAATATCGCTTGAGTCGCACCATACCTGATGGCGCTGTGTAGGAGAGCTCCATCTATTTCGATATGATCCACTTCCTCGGCCAATTCGCGAAATGACTTCAGTTCTCTGCCAATCAAACGGGGAGAAACGTGCTGCTCGATAACCTTCATAAACTCTTGGGCTGAAAATAAAGGATCCCTTCCCCCGACACCGGGATATTGAACCATCGCGCAATCCCCGACGGCAACCTGCCCATCTTCAAGTATGAGCATCATGGAGATGCTTTCCCCCGCCTGTCTAATGCTTGAAAAACCTTTCGTTACGGGGATCCCCTGATAAGTAAAGCCATCCTGGGCAGCATTTTGCCTGATAGCTGACAGATCGTCAAAATAAAAGCCGGTGTACCCTTGCGATAAAACAACCTGGACAATTTTCATAGCAACCCTCCAACCCCAATTCTATTGAATCAGATCTCCGACAAAGGAGGACAACCCTCCATCAACACCGAATGCTTGCCCTGTTACGAATGAGGCGGAATCACTGGCCAAAAAGATGGCGGCATTAGCCACTTCCTCGGGTGATCCCAACCGATTGAGCGGATAGTGTTTAAGCAGCTGTAATTCAGCAGCTGCTGGATCCTTCATTTTACCTAAAAATTGTTCCTCTAAAAGAGGCGTCCGGATGGAACCGGGGCATAGGCTGTTTACCCGAATCCCGAATTTGCCGTACTCGGCCGCAGCCGCCTTGCTGAGCAGGACGACTCCCCCTTTGGCCGCCGAATAAACTCCTAATCCCGGCCATGCGGCAAGACCTGCGATGGAAGCCATATTGATAATACTGCCGTACCGTTGATTTTTCATAATGGGCAGCACATACTTTAAGCCTAAGAAAACTCCTTTTAGATTGGTATCGATGGTGAGGTCCCACTCTTCCTCGGTCGTATCTTCTATCGTTGTAAAATACTCAATCCCTGCATTATTAAAAAGGATATCGATTTTCCCGTATTGCCCATGAGTGAAATCGATTAATCGTTTCACATCGGACGCATCTGCCACGTTAATTTGTTGAAATACCGCCTGCCCATTTTGCCCCTTAATCAGTTCAACGGTCTCCATGCCCATTTGTTCATTCAGATCGGCAACGATAACCGTCGCGCCTTGTTGGGAAAAAAGCAGGGCGGAGGCCCGGCCAATCCCTGAGCCTGCGCCCGTAATAATTGAAATTTTGTCCTTTAAGACCAAGTAGGGTCGCCTCCCGAATTATATAACTTCTCCGCCATTGGGGGATATGACTTGCCCGCAATAAAAATTGCCTGTCTCACCAGCCAGAAAAGCGATGCTGACGGCCACTTCCCGTATCGTTCCCAGCCGTTGCAAAGGAATTTTGGCGGCCTGATTCATGCGGATTTCTTCTGCTGTCGTGCCCAGAAGGCGGGCTTCATCTTCAATCATATCGGTCTCTATCGGGCCGGGCGCAACAGCGTTGACTAAAATATGGTGAGGCGCTAATTCACGCGCCAAAGCTTTTGTAAATCCGATAATTCCAGCCTTTACCGCTGAGTAATGAACAGCGCCAGCTTCACCGCGCTGTCCCCAGTTGGAGGAGATATTGATGATCCTTCCGCCGCCATCCCGTTTCATATAGGGAAGAACTTCTTTCGAGAATAGAAATGTTCCAGTTAAATGTACGTCAAACATCCGGTTCCATTCAGTTAAAGTGATGTCGGGGAACATTCTATTTCCTGCAATTCCGGCGTTATTGACGAGAATGTCGATACGGCCATATTCCTTGATCGTTTGCTCAACTACGCTTTTGACTTCGTCTTGCTTCGTAACATCACAGGCTATCGCCATCGCTTGAAAGCCTTGCGAACGGATGTAATCAGCCGATTGCTGCGCGAGCTGTCCATCAATATCACAAATCGTCACATTTGCACCCAGCGACGCGAACAATTCGGCGACTCCCCTTCCGATTCCACGCCCGGATCCCGTTACAATGACCGCTTTTCCTTCTAAATTAAACAATGTACTTTCATCCTCCCGCTAAAAATGTTTATTTGAGGGCCAAGCCGTATTTCCAATCATTTTTATCCATCTCATTAATAAAATTGACCATGACATCAACGACAGCTTTCTCAAGCAGCTTTCCTTTTTCCACTGTTCCTACACTGGGGTCGCCGCTTGCGCCGGTATCCGTCAATTCTTCAAAGCGCCATTTGATATCGACATGCCCCGGAAGCTTGGGCACAACACCTTTGGCATGTTCCATTTGCATCAGCTCGGGAAATAAGGCAAGCCCCATCGACGTTTCCCCTTCGCCTGCATGACCCATACCGTCCCATACTTCAAACGTTCCCGGTGGAATCATTTTCCCGGCGGCTACCCACCAGTCGTTTAAACTGGCGATGACTACATCCGGATACTGAACCTTTACCGCACGCGCAGCCAATTCAATCGGAGCGATATTTCCATCGTGCCCGTTAATGATGATGATTTTTTTGATGCCATTGCGGATAACCTCTTGAAGAACTTCTTTAATGACACTCGTAATCGTTTCAGGCTGCAGGCTTACGACAAAAGGCAATTTATTATAATGAGCGCTGAATCCGTAATTAATAGGAGGAATAACCATTAAATCGTCGACCCGTTCCGCAACTCTTTCCGCCAATCCATTGGAAATTAAAGCATCCGTGCCAAACGGCATGTGGTATCCGTGGTTTTCGAATGCACCCACACCGAAAATAACCTTATCAATTTTAGCCTGATTATACTGATTACCTGTCATTTTTGATCCGATATACGCCATTTCCATTCCCTCTCCTCTGATTGAATTAGTTTACAGCTGCTGACTGATCATGCGGTTATTGATTATATTTTTAACCTCTCCGTCTACCACAACCACTACAGGAAACGAATTGCAATTGTGAAAGATTCCAATACGTTCCAAGGCATCAACCACAATCAAGCCGCCCGTTTCACCTGTTAGACGCGTCATGCGTTCAATCGCCTCTTCGGCAACATCCTGGGGATGTTTGCCCAACCGGATCTGATCGTCAACAAATTTTGCCGTTAATGTCTGAATAAAGGCTTCACCTTTACCTGTACACACAACTGCCGATTGATCGGATGAATAAATCCCTCCTCCGATGATGGGAGTATCTCCCACCCTTCCGGGCAGCTTCATGAATGAACCTCCGGTAGAAGAGCCTGCAGCCAGCTTTCCATTATCGTCGCAGATGATACAGCCGACCGTATCGGTCTCTTTCTTTATTCCGGTATATAAACTGAAATCCAACTTCTTCCCTTCATCCAACATTTTGCGTGCCAGTTTCCAGGATTCAAGCTGCTCGCTGCTAATGCAATTATCTAATGGAATCCCTTTCTCCCGAGCAAATATGGCTGCCCCCGAACCGGCTAACAGAACATGATCGGATTCTTCCAGCAAATGATAAGCGACGCTAATGGCATACCTTGTTTGCGGCATCGCAGCAACTGCCGAAAACTTCCCGGTTTCTCCGTTCATAATGGATCCGTCTACTTCCACAAAACCGTCTCTATTCAAAACGGATCCCAGTCCGGCATTAAAAAGCGGATTGTCTTCAAGCTCATTAACAGCCGCTTCAATTGCTTTCAAACGACCTTCGATCAGTTTAGCATAACCTTTAAGAGCACCTTTCTTTAAGCCTTCGATAAACGGGGATGCCTCACTTGTTTCCACGCTACCATGAACAATGATTGTCGACACGGGATCTCCTCCGGCATTCAGTTTATATGAAATTTCAATAATACATTAACGACATTAATGTCTTTTTAACGACTGGAATACCCCCACTTATCCAACAAAAATTGAACAATTCGATCAACAGACCTTTGAACCAAAGCTTCTCCCTTTTCCCGCGTCCCCATGGTTGCATTGCCAATCGTTCCGGAATTCGTAAGGGTATTAAACTTGGGATATTTAATAATGTCAGCAAAGTCGTCGACTATTTTAATCGGTTCATGCACCCATTTACTGGTATCAGTAAGCTCGGGATACAGGTACAGCATCACAGATGTCCCTGCCTCGCTGGCATGGCCATGAGCCGATTCTCCAGTTTCTATAATTCCGGCATCATGCTGCTTCAGAAAACGCCAGAAATCAATTTGAGAACAACGGCTTTGTTCATCCTCTTGAATGTAAAGAGAGATTTGATTGACCATAGGAACGTTTCCCATATGTGAATTTATGAATAGAAAATCTTTAAATCCCCATTTTTGAAGACTCACAACAGTGTCCATCATATAAGCTTTGAAGCTTTCCGGTTTTATCGTTATTGTACCAGGAAAGTCATATAAGGCAGTTGAATCTCCCACTTCGAACGTAGGTCCAATAATTGCATTTACACGCTCTGCTACCAATTCAGCAAGCTTCACAGCAACCAGCGTATCCGACCCCAGCGGTAAATGATGTCCGTACACTTCAAAAGCGCCGGAAGGAATAATGACCAGATTCGTTTCTTTTTTTCTTTCAACAAAAGTGGTCCAACTCATTTCTTTTAAGGCATTAGTAGTTTTTAATGGCATGGTTCAAGCTCCTTCATATAATGTTTTGACTCGTTCAAGAAGACACGAGATGTTCAAAATTCAATTGTACAAATGGCATGCGACCAACTGGCCGTCCACTTCTCTTAATTCCGGCTTTTCCGTTCGGCAAACCGCCATGCATTCACGGCACCGCGGATGGAAGGTGCAGCCTGAAGGCGGGTTAGCCGGGCTTGGTACATCCCCTTGCAGCAAAATTCTTTCCTTCTTCACCAAAGGATTCGGAATGGGTACCGCAGACAGCAAAGCTTGGGTGTACGGATGCTTGGGTGAAGCGAAAAGCTCTTCCTTATCCGAAAGTTCCACAATTCTTCCCAGGTACATCACGCCTATCCGGTCACTGATATGCTTCACCACACTTAAATCATGGGCAATAAACAAATAGGTCAATTGAAACTGTAATTGTAAATCCTGAAGGAGATTGATCACCTGGGATTGAATCGATACATCCAATGCCGATACCGGTTCATCAGCCACAATCAGCAGCGGATTTAACGCTAAGGCACGTGCAATTCCGATTCGTTGACGTTGGCCGCCGCTGAATTCGTGTGCGTACCGTTTGGCATGGTGGCTGTTCAAACCAACGACTTCGAGCAGCTCCTCAATCCTCCGATTTTTTTCCTTGCCATAAACAATTCCGTGAATCTCCAACGGTTCTGCGATAATCTCGCCTATTGTCAGCCGAGGATCCAGAGAAGCATACGGATCTTGAAATATCATTTGCATATTCCTGCGCAGCTTCCTTAGTTCACCATGATTCAATCCAACGAGGTTCTTTCCTTCATAAATAACCTCTCCCTCGGTAGGCTTAAGAAGCTGCAGGATCGTTCTCCCTGTAGTCGATTTTCCGCAGCCGCTTTCTCCTACTAAACCTAGAGTTTCCCCTTTGTAAATGGTAAAATCCAATCCGTCCACAGCCTTGACGTGGCTTATATTTCGGCTGAAAATCCCTTTTTTAACAGGAAAATATTTTTTTAAGTTTCTGATCTCCATGAGCGGCTGTTTCATTTCATTCACCCCCTTGGTAAGATGCATGGAGCCAGCAGCGGCTGAAGTGATGAGGCTCGATTTCTGTGAGCATAGGTTCTTTTTGACGGCAAATCTCTTCAGCGAACTCGCATCTGGGCGCAAAAGCGCATCCTCCGCGCAAACTTCCAGGAATCGGAACGTTTCCTTTAATGGAGTAGAGCCGCTTTGCATTCGATTCCAAAGTCGGAATCGACTTCATTAAGCCTTGCGTATATGGGTGTTTCGGGTTAGTAAAGAGGGTCACGACATCGCTTTCTTCAACAACTTTTCCACCGTACATCACAATAACACGGTCGCACATTTCGGCCACCACGCCCAAATCGTGAGTAATCATCATGATAGCCGTATTATGTTTAGCCTTTAGTTCCCTCATTAAATCCAAAATTTGGGCCTGGATCGTCACGTCTAACGCCGTGGTCGGTTCATCTGCAATCAAGAGCTTCGGATTACAAGCCATAGCCATTGCGATCATAACCCGCTGCCTCATACCTCCGGATAGTTGGTGCGGATATTCATCAACAATATGCTCAGGGCGGGGAATCCCAACCAGCTTGAGCATTTCAATTGCTCTTTCTCTGGCCTTCGCTTTATTAAGCTTCACGTGGATCTCGAATGTTTCGCCGATCTGCTGCCCAACCGTAAACACAGGATTTAGTGAAGTCATCGGCTCTTGGAAGATCATTGCCATTTCATTGCCGCGAATCTCTCTCATCTCATGGTCAGAAAGAGATAATATATCCCTTCCGTTAAAGGTAATGGAACCCTCCTCTACTTTTCCGGGAGTTAATTTCATTATTGTTAGAGAAGTCACGCTTTTTCCGCAGCCGGATTCACCGACTATACCTATGGTCTCCCCTTCATAAATCGTAAAACTGACTCCATCAACGGCAGGAATAACACTTTCATCTGTATAGAAATAAGTCTTGAGATCCTCTACTTCAAGCAGTTTATTTTTCAAAATTTATCCCTCCCGCGAAACGAACTGATACCTGAACAGCTTTCCTAAGGATTTCTTTTAAATCTTCATCTTAGGATCGAGAGCATCCCGCAGGCCATCCCCAAGCATGTTAAAAGCCAAAACCATAAACATAATAGCCAAACCCGGTATCGTACTGACATGGGGGGATGTCCGTAAATATTCTCTTCCTGTGCTCAGCATGGCTCCCCATTCAGGTGTAGGAGGCTGGGCTCCCATACCCAGGAAGCTTAGACCTGAAGCGGTTAGAATAGCTGTTGCTATACGCAAAGTGGACAGGACAATAATCGGAGCGATGCTGTTCGGAATTACATGTTTGAATATGATTTGCGTATTGCTCCCACCCATCGCTTTAGTAGCTTCAATATATTCTCTGCTCTTCACGGATATCACGGTGCTTCGGGAAATCCGGGCAAAGGTCGGAATCGAGAAGATGCCGATGGCAATCATGACGTTGAACATGCCGGGGCCTAATACGCTGACAATGGCGAGTGCGAGCAAAAAGCTTGGAAACGCCATAAAAATATCCATGATTCGCATGATTAACGAATCGATCACACCGCCGAAATAACCCGACATCGTTCCTAACGCCACACCGAAAATAACAGATATCAATACGCAGACGATCCCGATCATTAAAGAAATTTGAGCCCCGTAAATGATCCGCGACAAAATATCACGGCCAAATTCATCGGTGCCTAAGAGATGGCTTATGGAAGGCGACTGCAGCATTATCTCAATGTTTTGGGCAAGAGGATCAAAAGGAGCTATCCAACGAGCAAAAACAGCGACGATGATAAAGATTAAGGCCATACACAGACCCACCATCGCCCGCTTGTTCTTTTTGAATCGATTCGCCATCATTTGCCACGGCGAACGGGGAGTATACGCCTGATCCAAAGGTTTTTGATTTACCACTGCTACCGTTTGACTCATGATTGCGCTCCTTTCTATTCGTATCTCACTCTCGGATCAACCAAACTGTAACAAAGATCGACAATCAAGTTGATCAAGACAAACATGCCAGCGATAAAAAGCACGCATCCTTGAATCGCCGGATAATCCCTGTACTGAATCGACTGAATGACAAAACGTCCAAGTCCGTTCATGGAAAATACAGTTTCAGCGATCACGGCGCCGCCGAGCATTTGTCCAAATTCCAATCCTATAATAGTAATAATCGGGATCAATGCATTTTTTAACGTATGCTTGAAAATAACTACCCTTTCCTTTACCCCTTTTGCACGGGCAGTTCGAACAAAGTCCTGGAAGATAATCTCAAGGATGCTAGAACGGGTTAGCCGGGCCAAGATGGCTGAAGAAGAAAGACCGATAGCAACGGCGGGAAGAATAAAGTATATAAACCCTCCGTTTCCGCCGGAAGGGAATATTTTTAAATAATAAGAAAAAAGTAAAATCAGCATGAGCCCTAACCAGAAAATCGGCATGGAAATTCCGAATAACGAAAACATCATCATCGCATTATCCCGTTTACTGTTGGGCTTGGTAGCAGACAAAATGCCTGCGAACAGTCCAACAAGAATCATGATGATTATAGCCATCACAGTAAGTGTGAGCGTAGTTGGAAAGCGATTCATAATTTCCTGAAGCACAGGTCGATCGGATCGAAGGGACGTTCCAAGATCCCCCTGCAATAATCGAGTCACATATTTTCCGTACTGAATGTATAATGGCTGATTCAAGCCAAGTCGCTCCCGCAGGATCTGCACATCTTGTTCGCTGGCATCATTCCCGGCGATCATCCGAGCAGGGTCACCCGGAACCGAATGAATCAATATAAAGATAAGAATGGACACTCCAATTAAGGTCGGAATCATCTGCAGCACGCGTTTTATAATGTAATTAACCATTCACTCGCCTCCTTTGTAAAAATAAAAGGGGAGGGGAGTGAGCCCCCCCTGCTTTCAGAATGGTTTTAGTTCTTCACGGCATTTTTGAAATCAATAATCCCCGTTGCAAAGGGCACAACATCCTTTACATTTTTTCCAGTTCCTATTACCCCAGGCTCTTCAACTAAATAAAGCCATGCCGCTTGATCCTTGAGAATCGTCAGAAGGTCGGCATAAATTTTCTTGCGTGCGTCCACATTAGTTTCATGTAGTCCTGCCTGAATGAGTTTATCGGCATCCGGGTTAGAAAACCGACTGTGGTTAAACGCATTTCCTGTTGAAAACAACGACCGGATTATCCAGTCCGCATCATTCGTCGGGGGACCGCCTTCCCTTAAGTACAAGTCATACTTGTCCGGGGACTTCAAAGCCTCAAAGAATGCACCGAATTCCCATTTCGTTAATTCAACTTTTAATCCTACTTCTTGCAAACTGTTCTGAACAAATTCGGCGGTTTGACGGTCATTCAAGAAACTTCCATCTGTAGTCCACAATTTTATGGTCGTTCCTTCTTTAACTCCGGCCTCTTGCAGTAGTTGTTTCGCTTTTTCCTTGTTATAAGGGTAGGCGCCTACATTGCTATAACCCCAGGTTTTTTCGGCTATGGCAGCTGTCACTGCTTTTCCGGTGCCCATAAATATTTTTTTGACAATGGCATCTTTGTCAATCGCATAATTCAGGGCTTGACGCACTTTAACATCATTGAACGGTGCTTTCATATTATTTATTCCGATGTAAAGAAAGTTACTGGATGGATAAGTGGAAATTGACACTTTATCACTTTTCTTTAAGCGGTCTATGTCTGAAATTGGAACTGGAGCTATGACATCCGCCTCCCCGTTTTCCAGCATAATTACACGAGAGGTGCCCTCTTTGACCGTCTTAAAAGTAAGCGAATTTAACTTTGGCTTGCCTCCCCAATAATCAGGATATGGCTCAAACACCACCGAATCTCCCGGCGTCCATTGTTTTAGCTTATACGGCCCGGTGCCTACCGGGTTTTTAGCGACGGTGCCTTCTTGAATCGATTTGGGACTAAGAATGCCACTGCCGGGGTGAGCCAATACATTCAGAATCGGACCATACGGCTCTTTCAGGTGGAAGGTTACCTTAGTATCGCTTTCGACTGTAATGTTATCCAAAAAAGGCCCTAATAAGGTAAAACGACCAAGCTTGTTATCCGGGTTTGTTACCCGATCGAAGCTCTTTTTTACAGCATCGGCATTAAAAGGAGTGCCGTCCTGAAACTTAACCCCTTCCCGAAGCGTGAACGTCCAATTTTTATTATCGGAGGAATGTTCCCAGCTTTTTGCCAATTGGGGCACAATCTCCATATTGCCATTAAAAGCGACTAAATTTTCGAAAATCTGGACGACAGCCGTTTCAAACACAGTTGTATTCTGAGGATCCATCGTGGTAGGATCGCCGCCCCATGCAAACGTCAAATCTTTTGGCTTGGCCGTACCGCTGCTTCCGTTCCCATTAGTGGAAGGAGAACTGCAAGCGGACATAATAACCAGCATGGCTGCTACAAACAAAACAATCACTCTTTTCGATAATTTCCTAAACAGCACATTCATAGGAGTACCCCCCATCGTCTCGTTTTTATTCAAAAAATCGACTAGCTCCAGTCAGCGATGCAAGAGAAACACCCGCGTCCAGTTTGCGCTTTGTTTCTATTTCCGACTCTTGCATTTGCAGCGCTTTTTTTCCATACTCCACCGCATCTTTCGGATTAATCACAAACACACCATCATCATCGGCAACAATCAAATCTCCTGGATTTACGCTTACGCCGCAAACGCTAATGGTTGTATTGATTTCACCTTCAATCCCTAAAACGCGAGTAGTTAACGGACTTACTCCAAGCGAAAAAACAGGTAAACCAAGTTCCTTAATTTCATTTACATCCGTAGCGCAACCTGCAATGATAACTCCGGCAATTTTTTTGAAATTAGCTGCATAGGAGACGCCCCCTCCCCAGCATGCTCGCTCGGTATCCCCTGACATATCTATTACGATAACATCACCGGGTTCTACGAGATCCAATGCCTTATGAACAGCACTGGAATCTATATGAGGGATTCTAACTGTTACTGCATTCCCTACAAAGCGAATCGGACGGAACAAAGGATGCATTCCTTTTAAAAAGCCAAAGTCTGTAAGATGTCCAATCGTAGATGGACATACTTTCTGATATAAATGGAGCAATTCCGGACTTACCCCTTGAACCCTTGGATTGAGACGAAACACAGTGGATTCCCTCCCTATTAAGCTCTATAGTCTGGTTAAAGGCTAATCCGATCGCTTGATCAATAAAGCTCCGGTCTGCGGTTTACCAAGGTCGGCACTTTTTCTCTGACACGCTTGATCCTGTCAAAATCAATCTCGGCAATAATGAGTCCCTCTTCATCCCCTGCACTGGCTATCACAACGCCCATCGGATCGACAACCATACTGCGTCCTGAAAAAATACTTCCCTTAAGAGCTGATGCGCAAATATACAATGTGTTTTCAATGGCTCTTGCACGAATTAAAGTTTCAAAATGGTCTTCCTTCAAAAGACCGTATAACCAAGCTGCAGGCATTAACAAAATATCTGCTCCTTGAAGCGTCAACTCTCGTGCAATCTCCGGAAATCTAACTTCATAGCACATCATGATACCGATTTTTCCGATTTCGGTATCAATGATCTGATAAGGATTTTCTCCGGGTGCCACCGTATCGGATTCTTTAAAAGCAAAAGCATCGAATAAATGCGTTTTCCGGTGAGTCCTTAGAAGCTCGCCTGATTTGTTGATAATGACAGTTGCATTATAAGCTCGATTCTCATCACCGCTCACGGACTCATAAATACCGCAAACCACATAGATTTGATTGGCCAGGGCTGCTTCGCGCAATCCCGTAACATAGGCTCCCTCTAATGGTTCAGCTGCATCCGAGGGCTGAACACCGCAATCAGGCGTGATCGGAGCCATATACAGCTCCGGAAACAAAACAAGATCTGCCCCTAAACTTTTTGCCCGAGCTGTGTAATCTTTTGCTTTTTGTAGATTGGTTGCTTTGTCCAAATTTGAAGTTACATGTGCTACCGCTACTTTCATAAACTTATCACCCTTTCCAGATTGATAAAGCATTCTTCATTTACCATCAACGACGTCTGTCTGGATATCGAATTAACCTTCTCCCCGCATTTCGGCACCCCCTTGTTCTTCTCCCATTTGATACAAATCCTGGCCTTTCAAATCGTTGATCACAATCACAGGGAATTTCTCGACTTCCAGCCGGAATATGGCTTCCGTGCCCAAATCGTGATAAGCTACCACCTCAGAGGATTTAATCGTCCTCGCAATCAATGCAGCTGCACCGCCTACTGCAGCGAAATAATAGGCTTTGTGACGGAGCATGGCGTCACGCACTTCCTGACTTCTTCTACCTTTGCCAATCATTCCTTTGAGTCCTCGCTCAAGCAATGCGGGAGTATACTTATCCATTCGTCCACTCGTCGTAGGTCCGGCTGATCCGATGATTTGTCCGGGTTTGGCAGGCGTGGGACCCACATAATAAATCACTTGATCTCTAATATCCACCGGAAGTGATCCGCCTTCCATCAAAGTCTCATACATTCGCTTATGCGCCGCATCGCGTGCAGTATAAATAACTCCGCTTAATTCCAGCCTGTCTCCTGCCGCCAACTGCAAAACTTCATCAAGCACAAATGGAATCTTCATTTGTTTCAAGGATAGTCCCCTCCTTGCTTCGAGCTATTAGAGTTCAGCCGTTTTGTGTCTACTGGCGTGACAGTTAATGTTTACTGCAACCGGCAAGCCTGCGATGTGCGTAGGAAACACTTCAATATGTATGTCAAGCGCGGTGGTACGTCCTCCCATGCCTTGAGGCCCGATGCCAAGCGCATTTATTTTTTCCATCAACTCAAGCTCCAAATCAGCGATATCTTGCCTTGGATTTCGTTCGCCGATCGGTCGGAGCAGCGATTTTTTGGCCAAATATCCGGACTTTTCAAAATTGCCGCCAAGACCCACGCCAATCACCATGGGAGGACAAGCATTGGGACCCGCCAATTTTACGGTTTCTATAATAAAATCAGTAACGCCTTGCAGCCCATCTGAAGGGCTTAGCATTATAAGCCTGCTCATGTTTTCGCTGCCAAACCCTTTTGCCGTCATGTGAATAATGCAAGTATCACCAATCACAAGCTCTACATGGACAATTGCAGGTGTGTTGTCGCCTGTATTTTTACGTCTTAAAGGGTCATCGACGATAGAGGCCCTTAGGTAACCTTCCTGATAGCCTTGGCGCACACCTTCATTAACAGCATCATAGAGACTTCCTCCGATTATGTGGCAATCTTGACCGAGCTCTATAAAAAATACGGCCATTCCCGTGTCCTGACACATAGGTACTCTTTCCTTCTCGGCAATTTCCGCATTCAATACAAGCTGGTTCAAAACTTCTTTGCCGACCTCTGATCGTTCATTTTTATAAGCCGTTTTAAAGGCGTCCATCACATCTTTTCCCAGACTGTAGTTTGCGTTAATACATAATTCTTTAACGGAGCTTACAATTTGCTCATAAGAAACCTCACGCATTTCAATAATCCCCCAATCCAACGCCTATGATTACAAAAGTTCGGCAAATTGAAGTATTTTCTTTGCACTCTCTACCGATGGTCGATCAACCATCTTTCCGCGGAACTGCACGGCACCCAAACCACTTCTGACGGCCTGGTCAAAAGCCGCGACAATCAAGCCGGCTTCTTCGATCTCATCCTTAGTTGGCTTAAACACCTCATTCACAATCTCAATTTGAGAAGGATGAATCACCAGTTTCCCTTGAAAACCGAGCCGTTTGACGAATAACGTCTCCTTAGTCAAATTGGCGCTGTCCTTGATATCGAAAAATACCGTATCGATAGGGGCTTCGATCCCTGCTGCTCTTGAAACAACGACCAACTGCGATCTGGCATATAACAACTCAATCCCTTCTTTTGTCAACTGTGCATTGATGTCCAAAGCAAAGTCTAGCGAGCCAAAAGCAAGCCTTTTTACCCTTTTAACGGTTGAAGCTATTTCATAAGCGCGTTGAAGGCCGAGCGCGGATTCAATAATCGGTACGATTTCAACTGTCCCCCTCGAGATACCGGACTCTCTCTCCAAATCGCTGATAATGTTGCTTAGAACCGTCAATTGCTCAACCGATTCCGCTTTAGGGAACAAGATTCCTTGAATGTTCTCACCCACAAGCTCATTTAGATCATCATGAAAAAAGGAGGTGGAGAAGCCGTTTATTCGAATATATATGGCTTGCTGCTTAAAATCTGAACGAATTTCATTTTTCACCATTTGCCTCGCTGCAGCCTTTCTGCTGAAAGAGACAGCGTCTTCCAAATCGTAAATCAGAGCATCGGCAGCCAAGCTCCTAGCCTTCTCCATTTTCTTCATGTCGGACCCGGGGACAAACATCCACGTGCGTGCAAGCTTCAATACTTTCACCCTCTCATTCAGATCACTTTGTCTTGTTTGTAATTTTCTATGATCTCCGGACCGAATCCAAGCTCACTCAGAATGGATGCGGTATGCTCGCCTACCGCGGGTACAGGAGCCATAACCCAGTCCATCTCTTCCATCGTGACTGGCGGAAGCAGCGCTCTGACTTTTCCGACCGGAGTATCCACCTCCCGCCAACGGTTACGGGCTTTAAGCTGAGGATGCTCGAAAAATTCCATGGGAGTATTCAGAGTCGCGTTAGCAATTTGGGCAGCCTCCAATCGACCGATCAGTTCTGCTGCGGAAAATCGTTGAAACACTTCATCAATCAAATTTTTTAAAATCTCTTTCTGGTTCAGCCTGTTTAAATTGCCGCTAAATCGATCATCTGTGATCAGTTCTGAATTTTCTAACACATTATGACAGAAATTCTCCCATTCTCGCTCATTTTGTATTGCAAAGAAGACCAATTTTTGATCCCCAGTTGAAAAAGGACCATACGGATAGATGGTAGCATGACTCGCTCCGGTTCGCTTCGGGTCACTCCCTCCATAAGAGGCATAGTACAATGGGAAACCCATCCATTCCCCTAAGGCTTCCAGCATCGATACATCCATCACAACCCCTTTGCCTGTCTGGCCTCGAGCGATTAATGCCGTCAATATCCCGGAATAGGCATACATCCCTGCGGCAATGTCTGCAACCGGAATCCCTGCCTTGGAAGGTGTTTCTTCCGTCCCGGTGATAGCTACGAGTCCTGACTCGCATTGAATCAGCAGGTCATATGCCTTTTTATCCCAGTATGGCCCGGATGATCCATATCCTGATATTCCGCAAACGATGAGTCGGGGAAACAACTCATTCAATTTCGAAGGACCAAACCCCAGTCGATCCACAGCTCCAGGTGCCAAATTTTGCACGAATACATCCGCTTCTGCTAACAGTCGATGCAATATTTCCTTTCCCTCTGGCTTCTTCAAATCCAGCGTTAACGATTCTTTCGACCGGTTCGTCCATACGAAGTGACTCGAAAGCCCATTTACCGTCGTATCGTAAACACGTGCAAAATCACCAAACTCAGGTCTTTCTATTTTTATAACCCGTGCACCCAAATCAGCCAACTGCCGCGTCGCAAAAGGCGCCGCTATCGCCTGTTCCAGTGAAACAACCGTAATTCCTTGTAATGGCAACACGTAATTTTATCTCCTTTGTATAACGATGAAGTTACAGATATTGAATATTGGATCCACTATCCTAAATTAATTGTAAGGTTTTGTAACATGGGTGTCAATATATTTTCTTAACATTTCTCACAGCCAATCCCTTTGATTTTTGATCCAATATCCTGTATTTTCGATTCATGAATCTATGCTATAATGGTTACTGAAATTGATAGAAATTTGGAGGATATTTACAATGGAAAAATTAACCGTTTTACCTGTACGCGAACAAGTGGCCGCCGTTTTAAGAAAGGCTATTTTTTCAAACGAACTTGAAATTGGAAAAGAATTAACTCAAGAGGAAATAGCCAGACAACTTGGAATCTCCAGAATGCCGGTTCGTGAGGCGTTTCAAATTTTGGAACGAGATGGACTGTTGATTTTAAATAACAATAGAAGTGCAGTCGTTCGCGGCTTGACCAAGGATGATTTGATTGATCAATACGAAATTCGTGCAATGCTGGAAGGAGAAGCCGCGGCCAGAGCAAGCTCACACAACAACTACCACGAAGAAATCCTTAATGCTCATCAGGATGTGGAATCGGCGATCTCGGCAAATAACATTGCCGACTATATAGCAGCAAACACCGCGCTCCATCGCTCCATTTGGAATGCATCCGAAAGTCCCACACTGATGTCTATGTTGTATCAGCTTTGGAATGGGCTGCCCCCTCAAGCAGCGGAATTTATACCGAATCAGGCTGAAAAATCAGTACAGGAACATAAAATCATTCTGGATGCGATTTGTTCCGGGAATGCTATCAGTGCCCGTACCGCCATGCAGGACCATGTGAAACGAAGCATGAATGATTTTCTCAGCCAGCGAGGACATATATTTACAACTGCCAACTAAGTTCGTGAAAATGGAGACAAGTCGAGGACCGAATTTGATACACAAAATGCAGCCCGCCTCCAAAAGGGAGACAATGCTGCATTTTGCTCTTTAAAATAAAAAAAAGGCATCACTGTTGTTTGTGATTATTCAAGGGAAAATAAAAACCATGCTTCCTTCCATTTTTAATTGAAATCAAAGAAACATCCGCCCGGAAGCCTCTATACGCTGCGCGTTCACCCAGCCCATATCGGCAGTGCACATGGACGCGATGACCCCGCCATTGATCTGAATATCGTTTTTTTCATTAAGTGATTTCCTAATCATTTAATTTAATTCCGCTTAGTTAAACTACCTCAAATGATCATTTAGTTTAATGTTTGAAATCCAAAACACAGTGCCTCCTATTTAGGGATGTAAAGCGGGTCTTTTTCCATGAGTTTGTATTCATTTCATCCTTTAACGCAGCTTACATAAAATTACGAGTCTTATTTTTTATTGTTCAGTCTATTTTCAGAAGATTAAGATTTTATGATCTTATGGCAATGATTTGCTTCAAATAGAGTCTATAAGTCAAATATATGCTTCAAAAAGATTGGGTGAAAATAAATAATGGCCTAAAATCATACGATTTTAGGCAAAATAAAGCTTCAAACTTCGGATTGTAAGTTGGAACTTGAGGAGTGCCTATAAAGGTTCCTTTCCACCATATTATCCGAATAGCTGTTTAACTTATGTTTATTGAACGGTTTGGCAGATAGTGTTATCACATGTACCGTATGCGGAAACATATCTACCGGTTGAACTTCGACCGTACGATACCCCTCATCTTTTAGTATGCGCAAATCTTCACTCGACAAAAGGGTCATGTTCTTGTCGCCCGTCCACAAAAGGGTCAAGTTCTTGTCGTTCATGCGCGACAAGAACTTGACCGATTGAAAACTAAAACCCGCAGATTATGCGGGTTTTAATCGGCTATGTTCTTGTCGTCGACCTGTTGCCTAAGGCAACGGCAGTACCCAACTTCAATCCCATTAGCGCCGCGTAGTCTTTTTGGGTGTTGAACTATTGATACAAAATATGAAATGTCTATAAACGTTGTCGTGTCTTCGAGCTCAAAAGTGTAACAAATTGCAATCCATTTGGTGTTAGTACCCATTTCATAATAATACCAATTGGTAGTGTAATATGTCCTTTGTATCCCATTTAAAAGTCTCCCGTTTATTATGTTTTTTTCTCGATCGCCGTTAAAAACCATTGTTTCTCTATCTGTGGTCCCTCATCATTAACCATCTCTGACAACCCAATAACAAAAGATATTTTCTTATTATTCTTCAGGTCGATCTCCACCGCGCAGCTCATGTTATGTGAAATATCTTTCAGGGGGCTGATCTTGGCCCGCCCCATTTCCCCAGCATGAAACAAATGAACGTAATTCTCAATATAAGCGTTTTGATCTTTAGGTTTATCTTTTGCCATCAAATTGAGTAAGTGATTTCCATCCACATACGTTGCGGCTTCATCCAGCTTTCCTTCATTGATTAAATTGAGAAAAGCCATTACTACGTCTCGCACCTTTTCAGGAGACCCAGAATCGCCTATAACGGGTCCTCCTTGTTTATCTAAGACATCCATAGGACGCGAGGCTGTAACAGGCTCAGATGCTTTATGGAACATGTTGGGAAGAACGAATATACAAACCATGATGATCAGCCATCCACCTATAATGGTAGGCCATATACGCAATTAACTCGCCTCCCTGTGAACATAACCAATAGGATTAGCTGGCCTACCATTATAATGCACCTCAAAATGTAAATGTCTTGCCGTTACATCACCTGTAGCGCCCATGATACCTAGTACAGTACCCGCTTTAACTTTTTGACCAATACTGACTTTCAAACTGCCAGCCTTCATATGACCATACAATGTTTCAAGACCACTTCCATGATCAATGATTACTTTAAAACCATATCCATCTTCCGTGTATCCAGCAGCTACAACAAGTCCATCCATAGCTGCTATGTTCGGGTATTCCCGATAATCGAAATTGGATGGAGCAATATCTATCCCTTTATGTAGCTTTAACACATGATTTGTAGGATTTACCCTCATGCCAAAGCCAGAAGTGAGATTCTGTGCGGTCGTTGGCCAAAGCATCTGTCCAGCTTGAACGGGGATTGATTCAACATAATCTCCATTAATCGAACCAACTAAAGGAGTTTCGGAAAGAGCATTACCAAAGTCTCCGTTATAACCGGCAAGGAAACTATGGCTTGGATCGTTTTCCTTAATTCCTTCCGAAATGATCATGACATCATCTGATGAAAAATTATATTTATGTAGAAGGGCATCAAACTTCGTAAAATCCGGTGTACCACATCCGACAATCATGCTTCCCGGACCAGGAACATACGCGACGTCCTCATAAGGTTTCCCTGTGACAGCATCAATCCCACCGTCTAAATCGTATTGAAGTAGATTGTATTGATGCATGATATTTTTAAGTGCCGTTGCATAGCCTGGATCTGTAGCATATGAAGCTTTTTGCAATTCATTGGCAAATTCATACGGATTCTTTTTGGAAAGAGCCGTTTTATAGCGGCCATTTTCTAATAGAAATTTTGAATGATCGGCAAATCCTTCTCTCGCATTTCCATATACGCGGAAGCGGGCAATAATTAGCGTCCAACCTCCTTGATATTCACTGGTACCCATATTCACAGTTGGACCTGTCCAGCCGTCTCCCGCCTGTGCCTTAATCCCAAAGAAGTTAAAATACTTTGAGGTTAACTCACTATTACCCCAACCCCCTTCTTGCACGGCTTGAGCAAGTATAACACTGGCTGGGATGCCACTTTTCCTGCTTTCTTCGATAGCACCAGGAGAGTAACTTATAAAAAAAGAATTTGTACTGTTTCCAATGCCTGTAAAAGGAGCGGCCACTGGAGAACCACCCGCGCTTATGTTGCCAGAACCTCCGAAATTACATGCCTCGGCATCTCTTTCCCAAACTGTTGTTGTAATAACCGAAGACGAATCACCCGATGAACTGTAAGTCACAGTGGAAACTTGATGGTAAAGTATATCTTCGATTCGATTCCATGCATGGGCCTTGACTAACAAACTAACTTTTGTCTGCGAAACGCTCGTGCTGGAAGTGGTGTATGTCGATGTACTCGTTGTACCATCTTCATTAATTTTTTCTGTCTCATGTGTCGTTGTAGTGACAGTCGTGGTTGTATTAATGAAATCTTTATAAGTCAGATCTGGTTTTAATGCACTGGCTACAGCCTCAGGATCTATATCCGTAACATTTACCATTCCCTCTTTGGTTAATCTCATATTGTCGATCGCTTGAACAACAATCATTGGTGGTCGATATTCTGGCAGATCAGTGGTCCTCTCGATAGCCCTTGTGTAGGCTGCCGAAAGCTCCGAGGCGGTTTTAGAACTATCTGCTCCTAACCAGCCAAAAGTAAAAGCCACATATATTAACGCACCTCCAACAATAAAGACAACTACAAGACCAAGGAGTGTAGGAAGTCCAAAAGAAGCGATAAGTGCTGCTGCTGCTTTGGCAAGCAACTTTAATAATAATTTAAAAAGCTGCTGGACTAGTTTTTTTACTAGCTTTTTAACGGCTGCTTTTAAAGTTGATTTAAGTTTTTCTTTTACCTTTTTTCCCGCTGCACCGAGGGCATTTCCTGAAGCTAAGTCATCGAGCATACTCATACGATATCGCGCCACTGCCCGGGCGCTATTCCCCCTCACTTTGAAAGGGCTCATTCATCCTTAGACGCAATGAGCCTTTAGATAAAATTATGGGAGTGATCGCTTAATAGCAGATGGATTTGAAGCCTGTAATGGATGCTTCAACGTAGGAATATTGACCTGCTTTCTGCGCATGTCCACATAACTTGATGGACGGCCCTTTTCCAAGAAATCGCTCGGACTAACCGTTTTTCCTTCATATACCATTTGTTGTCCCTCGGAATTAAAAGTAACTGCAGGAGCCTCATCCATAAACCCTTGTTTGGTACCAGATGGTTGCATAATAGGCTTGATCGAGAAAGGTTGCCCGTTCTCTTTGCTCGCCACATAAGGCTTTGCAACAACTTGGCCTTTTGCAAGAGCCGTATTTCCTTTTCCAATGTTTGAAATGCGTTCATAATGGCCGTCTTCCCCTTCTCTTGCTAGAAAACTTCCATCTCGCGATTCAACCGTGAATAAATTCTGATCATGATTAAAAGATTTAGGGCTGAGTGGTGTGCCGGCATAGCGAGATTTGGCAAACCCTTCACCTATTTGATAGCCGCCTTTTCCTACAACCAATTCTCCGATTGCACCATATACTTTTTGCATGTTCGATCTTTTAACGGCCGGGTCAGACGGACCAACACCACCAAACATTCCTTTTACAGCTGAACCAACAGCTTCGACACCTTTGACCGCAGCCTTTGTAACGGGATCAGCATTTTGCAATGGCTCACGATTATTAACTACATCCATCCGTTCTGTATAATGTTGTTTTGTGTTATTTGCCCATGCTTTAGAACCATTAATAGCTCCTTCAGTACCGGCTGCTGCAATTGCTCCTGCACGATAACCGAAGCCATCACCAACTGAAGCCCCTGCTTCCGCGAAAACATGTTGAGCAAGCGGCCCTAAACCAGTACCCATCGATGCACCGGCAATACGCCCGCCAGCTTTTCCAAGCGCTCCGGCAATGCCTCCAGCTAAACGCGTACGGTTTCCAAAATCGCCGCCACCTGATGCTGTTGCCACTCTTCCACCGCCGGATCCTCCAAAGCCACCTATCCCAGCTACGGAAGCAACCCGGGAAGCTATATTTTGTCCTCCTCCACCATACGAAACAGCCCCCCCACCTTCCACTCCCTCACTTTTTTTAGTTAAGTGCTCACGCACAGTAGAAAAGCCATTTTTCAGGTCACCCACAGCTCTCCCCATATGCATGAAAGCTCCTAGCCCAGCTGCTGTTCCAGCCATGGCTAATTTTGAACCTGTTTGGCTTGTTGAACCAAAGATAAACCGGACAGATTCAGAAAGTGGAATGAATAAAGCCATGGCGACTGTAACATGAAACCATCCTATATCCTTGTCGAATATATTAAAGAAGAGCCAAAATAAACCCGCATGAACAGCTTGCGCAACAATTTGCGACCATAATTCTTTGAAAGCCGCCATTGTGATCCCTTGAAGCATCGGGTAAAACATGACGGCAATCCAAAGAGGGGCTAAAACGATCATGAGCGAGATAAAGAGAAATCGTTGAAGGTAAAACACTTCCCACCATATGGCTAATCCTCTAGTTGCAAAGGAAACAATTACTTTCCCTAATCCATTCTGATTTGCACTAAAATCTCTCATCACAACCCGCTGCCCATCCGGTACCTTTGATTGCATATTTCCATTGAGATCCGGACCGTAACTAGATAAATCTACCGGATTCTTAATGTCCTGGTAGACCATACTCACGATCATGTTGTTCGCCTTAAAGAAACTTCCGGAAACTGTGAAAAAATTTCCGATTAATACCATTGCCAATAAGCATTTGATAAAAGTTTCAGTTGTCTCAACTTTAAGAGTTGATGAAAGAGGGCTTGTTGAAAGAAGTACTCCGCTTTTAATAATGGCTGCGGTAATGATAAAAGTGATTGCTACAGAAAATAAAGCAAAACCGCGCCGAATCACATGATTATAGCTATCCTGAGTGTACATACCCCAAACTTTATTGTCGCAACCTACCTCATCCTTAAAACAGCTGTGATAAAAAACATGGTCTGCCGGGTCATGAATACCACCGAAAACCGAAAGAATTTGATCAAGGATCCAAAGTATGGGCTTAACATACCAAGGATCAGTATCGGAAACTGGTGCTGCCATAGCAGTTATTGGAAGAAAGATGCTTGTCGTAATGAACAATATCATGAGTACCGCAAATACTTTCCCTCTCGGTTTCATCATTCTTCAGCACCTATCTGATCAAGGACTTCATCAATTTCGACTTCAGGCAGCAATCCATGAGTTTGCAAATAGTCAGGGTCTGTATCAATGAACTTACGCATTTCATCGGAAACGGTAACTTTGACATACGCCGAGCTTCCGCCGACACGGAGAATGCCTTCCCCTTTACTATCGTCCTTTTCAGACTCTGGTGGTCTACGGCAAATAATATCAAGTTCACCTTCCGAGAAATTAAAGATAGATTTTAGCCTTTGCTTCTCATCTGTGGCTATTTGTCCAATCCGTAAGAATAGGGCCGTCGTTGCGTTTTTAACAACAGCAATCCCATTGGGATCATCAAGAAATGGAGTCAAATCTTGTGTAATAATATCGATGCCGCCATTATACTTTCTGGATCGGCGCCCCATATCTTCTACGAATTCCATGCCACCGGGAATACGTTTGAGGCGCCAAGCTTCTTCCGCTTTAACCCGTTTTCTATATTTCCGAAGAGACGGCCGCTTAATGAAATATTCCCAGCCTAGTGTATAAATTACGTAGTTGATTAAATCGTAAATATCACTACCCTCGATGGGTTTGATATTAAAATTAATCCAGCAAACCTCATCGAGCATGTTGTCAATTGGTTTTCCATCGTCAAAATTCGTTTGCCCATCCAAGAGTTTACCATCCGGATAATCGCGTAGAAAACTGCGAAGTACCTTGAGTAAACGCGCTGCAAACGGATCTGTTATTTCCTCATATTGATAAGTTTCAAGATTTCCGCCCCTAGTACAATTCATCATGATACGTCTATATATGTCCGTTAAGGTCATTTCCGGCTTCCGCTGCTTCTTATACTCAATACCGCCTGCCTCATTGCGGAAAGGAACCTTTTCATTTTCGTAGAGAGAGTCCGGATTGTCGTTGATACCAAATTCCGTATAAACATCCATGATCGCTTTCTTAATAACTGCTTTTTCTTCCGACGATAAACCACCGGCAAGCTTATCATAAAATTTAAGCAGTTGCCCGCTCTTTGAACCTAGTGGAACAACTACCTTATTAACCCGACGTCCGTTAGCCTGAGTGACTTCAATCTCTTCCTCTGTTACTGCACATACATTGATACAAACATTACTGCCTTCCCGAATTTCTACTTCTCTGCCTCCCATGAGGCGACAAACAGGGCCATTCTCTCCGTCGGGATCTATCGAAAAAATGCGGTATCCAAGAAGTACTTGCGAAGAGGTTATATACTTATTGCTAAATGATTTACCGCTGCCGCTTGCTCCTACAATCACAGAAGTATAAGAATCTAAATACTTCGCAAAAACATTAAGAAACTCCATCGTGTACGTATGTTTATTGATCCCAATTGGAACACCACCTGAATAAGGAATCTTGGATGAATAAAAAGGAGAAGCGGCAACAAGCGATGTACGTTCAAAAAAACGGCGATCACCACGTTCGTTAAGCCGATTATTACCAATGGGTAGCGTAGATAACCATCCATCTCGCTGACGGTCATAAAGAACGCGTAAATTATGGTCGTTTCCAATCAAATCATCTTGTATGATCATCCCTATATTATCGAGCGTCTTCTCATCCGGAGCGTAGACAGTCGCCACACATGTGCCTAAGAATCCATCATTATAACCATCTGATATTTCGTCTAATAACCGCTTGGCTTGCTCCATTGATTTCTGTGCATCTGCTGCTTCCAGATCATTTCCACTCTTTAACATGTTAACAAGTCGTGCGCCTTCGTCGGTAGCGGCGGACTTGTAAACACGAACGGCTTGGCTCTTAGTCAACTTGGTCATATAAAAAGTAACATTAACGGCGCCTGCACGATAAAGTGTTTCAAGTGCTCCTGTAGTTAATGTTGTTGCTCCAAATTCCAAAATAAAAGAACGAAAAGGATAATCACTAACCGCCCCTTCACTCTGGTAACCAATATCGCGAATATTCGCGGGGATGTCATGGCCATTCAAACCAATCATATCAAAGAAAGTTGAACGCTTAATCTCATGTGAATCAGTTGTATAATCAACTTCCGTAAGGCTCAGCTCAATATTCTTTTTTCCCCTGATTTTATCCAGCAATTTTAGATTCATTCTCCTTGGCCTCCTCCTCTTCTTCCAGATATCGATAAGCTTCACGAGAATTTTCATTAGAGTAGTCAGTCATAACAACGGATGAAAGTGGATTCACCGCTTCAAAAATACGTCGGAATTTCTCAATGCTCCCGGTCTTTTTATGTGTGGCAAAATATAAACTTTCGAATACCGCCTGCTGTTGGCAGGCTTCCGCTATACCACCCATACGACCATAATTACTGATGATATTTCCCGATAATCGTCCGAACTCATTTCTGACTTTGACGAGAATTGAGTCTTCATCCATATCACCTAGCATTTTTTCCGTATACTCCAACATCACAATGAAATATCTTGCGTAGTCATATTCCTCAACTCCCTTTTGCCAGCTCTCCATAAACGGAAAAAACATGGTTTGCGCGTACCGCTGAGCAACGGCGTCCAAATTTGGAAAAGCGTCATAATAAAGTTTCATTTGGTCAAAAAGTTCAATCGGGCGTGAGTGAAGGTGAGTCGCAATTTTTACTTCTCTACCCGGCCCAAGTGATAGACTGGCAAGTAAATGCTCATAAGCTCTGTCCGTTTCAGCCTGTTCATCATAGGATCTTAGGTCATAATTGATTGGCTCACACTTAACAGATCCAATAAATTTCCGAACGTCCTTGTTATCAGATTTGAGTTCAACGATATTACCGTACATTTCCTTAATGCCGAGTAAATTTTTGAAATCTCCGAGAATCTCCTTCCCCTTTGCTGCCGCCTCCCGTTTGTTAACTTTCAGTTTCTTGGATTCCCCCCCCATACCAGGGATGATTGGCTTATTATTCATACCCCGATACATAATAAAAACGATAAGGCCAATCCCAACGTACATAAACAAATCCCACATTAACGTCTCCTCCAAACCCCACTCTGGGTCTTCTTATGCCTGAACATATACCATAGATGGCGATCCATATAATGTCCTGTTTGCGGGTGTCTGAATAAAGCAAAAATCACAAATGGAATCACCACAGGCAGACATACAACAAAAAACACAAAATTAATAATCAAACTAAGAGAATCCGTATATACCCACTGGCACAATTGGAGAAGCAAAAGCGCACCTGCGCCAAAATAAACAGTCTGCCGCCAAGAAAAACTCCAATCGTATATTTTCACCGGACGCCGCTCTTTTTCCGTATCAAAAGGCATACGTGCACGCATGCACTTCACTTCCTTTATAGGATGATAAAAGCCCCTACGTCTGTAGGGGCAAGACTAGGGGAATTCTTTTTATTGTGTAGTCGTAGTAGGAGCAGCTGTTGCGGCATTAATAAAGTAGTCAGCCAGCATTGGAGCTTTTGCTATGACAACAATTCCTATAACTGCAGAAATCATAGCTCCAGTTCCGATCGCACGTTTTTGTGCGTTCCCTAATGAGAATCCAAAAACGATAGCTCCGCAGACAATACTGATTACACACAGCACAGCTCCAACAATGCGTATGTTTGTGATCCATTTTTTTAGCTCATTCATAATATCAGTTATTGCGCCGTTACCGGTTGTTCCCAGTTTAGCACCATTGGTAAAGTCATCTGCTAGTGCAGCATGAGGTGAAACCAAAGTTATAAAGGACAAAAAAGAAAACATTAAAGTAAAAACCATTAAGTAAGGTAAAGCATTTTTCCAAAATTTCTTCTTTTTAGACATTCCCGAAAACCTCCTGATTAATAGTTAGCTAAGTTGTCCTACCGCAAACCGAACAGGTTCACCCCCCTTGAAAATGAAAAAGACGCAAAAACTTAACCCTGGGTAGGGTACTGTTTTTGCGTCTTCCGCTCTTTTTATTATAATTGAGCACATATCGCCCAATATTTTACTATTGCTTACACTTATTTTATCGAAAATTGTTGGTTCTGGCAATAAAAATACTTCTTTACATTTTCCTTACTTTTCCTTACACTTTTTGGTAAGGAAAAGTAAGGAGATGGTTAACATGTATTCCGCTTCATTAACAAGCAAGGGACAAATAACAATTCCAAAAAAGTTGAGGGATCATTTAGGATTGAATGTAGGATCGGTGGTAGATTTTACTAGCAATGCAGAGGGTGAAATCATTATGTCAAAAGCAACCCCCTCCGTTATGGATCTCGGCTATAGGGTATTCTACAGAGATAAGGCAGATAACTATTTTGAATGTTTTGCTGACAAAACAAGAAAATCCATTGATTGGGAATGGCTAAATGAAAAAATAAAAACTAATCGAAAAGACGGTTTTTTCAAAGCCTTGGTTATAGACGATGATCAGGTGAGTCAACTCAAGAATGCGCTCGACCATCCTATTTACAATCGTTTTATTACAGAAGAATCGGTAAAATTTTTCCATACCTACGGATTGATTACGGACTAGAATTTTGTTCTGTATCATTAAGGCATGGGCCTACAAATTACATACATAGTGAGGTGTTTTCATGTTTGATCAAGTTATTGTTTATGTGCAAGGAGCCATGAATTATAAGTCCGACATACCCGTTTTTCTTCTTTTCGGGGCAGTTATCATTTACGGACTTTCTAAATTTAACTCAAAGATATGGCTCGCTCTTTCAATCTCTGTTGTCGCAATCTTCGCTATCTTCTATCCTTTTTTCTTTATTGCCCCTTCATTCTCTAAGGGAATGGCTAGCATGGGATTGATCGGAAAGGAATGGCTAAAAGATCAGGAAGTCGCCCGAAGTATTGGAATAGGCTTCATGGTTGGCATTATTTTTTCCATTATGCTGCTGTACCTGATCGGATCTACCATTGTGGAAATATTGAAGAAAACCAGTGGAGTTTATGTATTGGCGACGAAAAAAGAGCCTAAAGCCAAAGATTACATGAAAGTATCGCCAAATGAGATATCTGAGTATGCTAATGCCGATATTGTTTTTCTGGAAACAAAGCTTTTTTCAACCGATATTACCTATATCAAAAACAGCTTTAACGATGAGAAACAAATCAAAACATCTATGGCATGGGTATGCAAAGGTCTTCCGGTTAGCATAGCGGTGAGAAAGACTAAATTCGATTGCGGAGATCATGCAGCTATTTCCCCATTTCACTCGATCGCATAAACTGTGTGCAATCAAAAACCGTGACGCTGAAAATGAAGCAGTCACGGTTTTTGATTTAATCACTCGATAAAACTTCTTCAAATAGCTTCGTTTTTTCCGTCTTCAACATTTACGCATCGGTTATTCCAATACCCAATGCTGCAATGGTTGCCATACTAGCTCGTCAACAATCCAGTCTCAACGAAATTCTCTGCTTCTTGTTTTGTCCGGACAGACTCTTCACGTACGATAAACTGAACTGAACGAGATTATAAAAAAATTACCCTCGTGCCCGAAATCTTCTTTATAATCAACAGATCTGTTGTGAATGGCCAAAAGCAGATCCGTGTTGGATCTGCTTTTGGCCATTTATTGAATTATACAATGACATTCTCGCTATGCTAAACGAATTTACTTATTATCTTTCTTTATATTTAAGAATGCGTTTGCCAAAGCCTCTACATCGGGGGTACCTAAACCTGTAGCTTGATTGTAAATAGTGCCGGCTGTGCCGGTATAGAACCCGTTATCATTAGAAGTGCCGGTTGTATTAAGCGGATGCAGCGGGGAATTAGGCCCTTGTGCAAAACGATAGATTTGTGGGTTCCAGAAACCGACTCGAGTGTTGCCCAAGCCATTAATAAGTGCTGACAAACCATTCAGTTGAGGTGATACGAAGCTGGTGCCTCCATAAATGGCATACCCTAGATTGGTACCCGGCGTTCCTGGATTACTGAATAATACTTTATAGCCTGTATAAGGATCCGCGTTCATGGATATATCAGGCATATTTCGGCCAGTTCCAGTTCCAGTTAAGATCGTTGGGGATGCATCACGAGTGAGAGAAGAACCGTCCGAATTAGTTGTCCATTGCTTTGCGGAGTTATAGGTGTTTACACCAGAGACTCCTTGCTGATACCACGGCGTTGCAAACATTTTGCTGAAGCCTCCGCCTCCGCCTACAAGGTAGCGATCACCCCAGCCTATCGGATTATTTAAGCCGCGAACATCGAAATAGCCGTAGAGATAATCCCAGCCCCAAGCCCGCTCTTGATCGTTATGAACATCATAATTGTATTTGTTCGAGTGGAAATGGAATGGTAGCGTTGTGCCGCCAGCAGCTGTAATATACGCGCTGTCTGCCGGATTATCGACGGACAGTGAGGCTACTCCCGGAATTCCCGATCCCAACCCGAATTCACGAACAGCATCATAGGCACCTTCGTCACCTGATGCTGCAAACATAGAGATGCCCTGAGCAGCGGCTTCCATGAATAGCTGATTAAAGGCTTGAGCATATTCAGGAGTTTCCAATTGCAACTGAACAAACAGATTAATTGCTGGTTCGCTTTCGCCCCAGCTTACAGATACCTGCTGTGCGATATTTTCACTGATGGCCGTTGAAAACGTATCAAGAAATCCAGTATCAGAGTTAGGACCCACATAGACACGGATATCGGCCTGCGGTGCGAGAGCACCGGACTGCTCAACATCGAGTGTCGTTTCGTCATATCCGTTCCACCCGGAACCGCCATCCACATTCACCTTGGTGATGCGATTCGGTTTAACCGTGATATGTTGATCATTCCAAAATGCGTATGCATCATCTACATTAAAGTCAGCCAAAGTCACGATGCCAATGGTCTGTCCCGCACCGGTTGCGCCTTTGTCATACAAAGGTTTAACGTTATATTTACTGATTAAATCGCTAGGAGACAAGGCCAAGGGACCTGTAGGTGTGCTTTCATCCAAAGCAGCCGGTTGTTTAACAGCTCGAGAAGAAAGATTGGAGTAATTGCTTAGCCCAAGAATACAAAGGATGTTATCCGCCACAAGAGACGGTACTTTGGGTTCAGTTTTCGTTCCGTGATAGTCTTTGCCTTTATAGTTGGCGTATTGAATGACGACGTTAAATGCCTGATTGAATTGTCCGGCCGTACCGTTTGCAGTAATCACTAAATTGTTCGCATGAACCGAGGCCTTAATTCCGAAGTGTGCTAAGTACTCCGTAACCGCTTTTAGTTTGAATGGCTCCGGAGCAAAGCTTTTTTTAAACTGATCCACACCTAGGTACTCTCTGAAATTTTCACTTCCTGGGGTTGTGATGTACTTTATGTACTGAGCGAGTTTACCCTGATCTTGAATCTTCATTACAATGTCCACCGTTTCTGGTGTATCGGCCGGAACTCCTCCAAAATAGTCTGAATTTTGCAGAATTGTCGAACCTACTCCTTGTGGTACGGATTTCTCAGGTGAGTCAGCAAATGCGGTTGGAATGCTTCCAAGAAGCAGTGTACTTGCTGCAGCCAAAATTAAAATTATTTTTCTCATTTTCTGTTAACACATCCTTTCGTTTGCAGTTTCTTTCAAACCTATTATATCACCCCCAAATCGATTCTCTCTATCGCTAAAAATGATAGGTTTTGTCAGATTTATGAGACCATAGTATTGTTTTTTTCCAACAAAGAATAGGCCCCTTTAATCATATTGATCACTGGCAACTTCACCACAAAGGAATCAACATCCTTTGCGACACATCCATTCCTACACTGCATAACAACCTCTAATTGATATTTCACCGACACTCCCACGATGGTTCCAAGCCTAAAGCTTCGCTTGTGATGCGAGGTCATTGCTGTACCAACTCAAACATGGTCATTGGGGATAGTGGAAGAACTGTTTCTTTTACGGAATCCTTGCCCCTAAAACCGCCACGCTCTCCCGGCTACTTGCCTTAAAACGTCAAAAGAAAAAAGGCTATCCAGAAAAATGGATAGCCTGATAATACGAAAAACCGCCCTTCATCATTTGGCGGTTAATTCAGAGAGTCGTTTCCCGGTTAGTTCAATTTTTTGTAAGCTCCATTTTTAGCTATCGTTCCGTCAGCATAATAAGTTACGTTAAGAGTTCACATTACTTTTCCAAATAATAATCATTTTGATCATATTTATTTTTTAGATCTTAAGGCAATACCTTTAACGGTCTCATCATTTTCATTATCCTCATGTTC